>CAWUOG010000024.1:0-19128 GCA_963923875.1 uncultured Alphaproteobacteria bacterium | reverse complement strand
TCCGGTCATCACGCGCCAGGCGGCTTTCCACAGAACTAAAGGATTGCTGCTCCGACCCGGCTTTCTAGAGTGGTCTGACCACGGCATGACCACGATAGAAGTCACCAAGCCGGACCCGGAGGAAAGCCAGAGCGGCGCAGCTCGCGTGCTCACCTTTTTCCGCGACCGATTGCTATCCGGCGACCTGAAGGCCGGCGACCGGCTGCTGCCCGAGCGCGAGCTGGCGCAGGCGCTCGACGTCAGCCGGCCGGTGCTGCGCGAGGCCTTGCGCTCGCTCGCCATGCTCGGCCTCCTCGACATTCAGCATGGCCGCGGCGCCTTCGTGCGCAGCGCCGATGCCTCGGTGCTCGGCCAGGCCCTCACCCTCTGCCTCGCGCCGGAGCCCAACATCCTCGACGACGTGCTGCAGGCACGCATCGCCATCGAATGCCAGGCGATCCGGCTCGCTTGCGAGCGCGCGAGCGAACGCGACCTGCTGGCGATCGCCGCCACCCTCGACACGCTGGTGACCTCGCTCGACGATCCCGAGCGCGGCGGCCGGGCCGACTATGCCTTTCACCTCGCGATCGTGAAGGCGAGCGACAGCGAATCGCTGATGAAGATCTACGAGGCGATCACGCCGCTGCTGATGCGCTCCCATGTCGAGCGCCGGCGCGACACGTTCAGAGAGCCCGCCATCACCTCGGGCCTGGTCGAGGCCCATCGCCACGTCTTCCTCTCGCTGGCCGAGCGCGATCCCGATGCCGCCGAAAGTGCGCTGCGCGGGCATTTCGCCATCGGTGACGATCTGCGTCGCCGCAACCTGATCTCCGCCTATCAGCCAACCTCACTAAAGCAAGCCAGGTAACCCACATGAAACTCGTCGTCGGTTCGGATCACGCCGGCTTCCCGATGAAGGCCGAGATCCTCGCTTTCCTGAAGGAGAAGGGCCACGAGGTGCTCGATGTCGGCTCCTTCGATCCCAAGCCGGTCGATTTTCCCGACATCGCCCGCCAGGTCGCGGCGGCCATCACCTCGGGCAAGGCCGAGCGCGGCCTGATGATCTGCGGCACCGGTGTCGGCGCCTCGATCGGCGCGAACAAGATGAAGGGCATCCGCGCCGCCGTGTGCCACGACGTGCATTCGGCGCACCAATGCGTCGAGCACGACGACGTCAACGTGATGTGCATCGGCGCGCAGATCGTCGGTCCCTGGCTCGCCAAGGACCTGATTGCGTCGTATCTCGACGCGAAATTCTCGACCGCGGAGGAATTCCGCCGGCGGGTGGCCAAGCTCGCCGATATGGACGCGGGCAGATAATCTTCAACACAACGAAGTGGAGGAAACGATGAAGAAAACTTTCGTGGCGATCGCGGTCGCCGCCGCGGCGATGATCGGCCTGAGCCACGCGGCCAACGCCGACGCGCTCGACGACATCAAGAAAGCCGGCAAGATCCGCATCGCGATCGACCTCGGCGTGCCGCCCTACGGCATGACCGACGCCCAGATGCAGCCGACCGGCCTCGACGTCGAGGCGGCAAAGGCCCTGGCCAAGGACTGGGGCCTGCAGTTCGAGCTCGTGCCGACCACGGGTGCCTCGCGCATTCCCTCGCTGCAGACCGGCAAGGCGGACCTCGTGATCTCGAGCCTGTCCTACACCGCCGAGCGCGCCAAGGTGATCGACTTCTCGCTGGCCTATGCCGTGCTGCGCACGGTCATCGCCGCTCCCAAGAGCGTCAACGTGAAGAGCCTCGCCGAACTCGATGGCAAGACCGTGGGCACGGTGCGCGGCACGACGCACGACACGCAGCTCACCAAGGAAGGCCCCAAGGGCATGAAGCTGGTGCGCTACGAGGACGACGCGACCGAGGGCCAGGCCTTCCTGAGCGGCCAGGTCGACATCTTCTCGACCGCCGAGATGCTGGTACCGCAGCTCGACAAGAAAAACCCGGCCCGCCAGGTCGAGGTCAAATTCATCCTCGACAGCTTCAAGCTCTGCGTCGGCGTCAAGAAGGGCGAGGACCGCCTGCTGGCCGAGGTCAACAAGTGGGTCCTCGCCAACATCAAGAACGGCACGCTGAACGGCCTGAACAAGAAGTACTTCGGCAGCGACCTGCCGGAGCTGATCACCAAGCAGCAATAACCGCCGGCTGACCGCAGCGCAGCGATCCATCGCGTCGGGCCATGTCCTACCAGTTCGATTTCTCGTTCCTGGCGGAGAGATGGCCCGACTTCGTGGCCGGCGCCTGGCTCACGGTCCAGCTGACGGTCGTCTCGATCGGGCTGGGCCTGGCGGTCGGCACGGTCTGCGCCGTGGGCCGCGTCTACGGTCCACGGCCGGTCAAGGCGGCGGTCGGCTTCTATGTCGAGCTGATCCGCAATACGCCGCTGCTGATCCAGATCTTCATCGTCTACTTCGGGCTCTCGAGCATCGGACTGAAGCTCAGCGCCGAAATCTCGGCGATCATCGCCCTGGTCGTGAACATGGGCGCCTACACCACCGAAATCATGCGGGCGGGCATCCAGTCGATCCAGAAGACCCAGCTCGAGGCCGCCGACTGCCTGGGCCTGACGCGTCTGCAGGCGATCGTGCATGTCGTGCTGCTGCCGGCGATGGAGCGCGTCTACCCCGCACTGACCAGCCAGTTCGTGCTGCTGATGCTCGCCTCCTCGATCACCTCGCAGATTTCCACCGAGGAGCTGACGGCCGTCGCCAACAACGTGCAATCCGACACCTACCGCAGCTTCGAGGTCTATATCCTCGTCGCCCTGGTGTATCTCGCGCTGTCGGCGATCTATCGTCTCGCCTTCTGGGTGATCGGGCTCGGCCTGTTCACGCGCAAGCGCAAGCTCGGGACCGCACTCTGATGGTCCAGCTCAACGCCAATCACATCCTCTACCTGCTGGCCGCGGCGCAGTGGACGGTGCTGCTGTCCCTGCTCGCCTTCTTGGGCGGCGCGCTGGTCGGCCTGCCGGTGGCCCTGATGCGGGTGTCGCGCCTGCGCGGCCTGCGCATCGCCGCCAGCACCTACATCCAGCTGGTGCAGGGAACGCCGCTGCTGATCATCCTGTTCCTTTCCTATTTCGGCCTCGGCATCCTGGGTCTGAAGCTCGAGCCGATCGTGGCGGCGGCGCTCGCGCTCACCGTCTATGCCGCGGCGTTTCTCGGCGAGATCTGGCGCGGCTGCATCGAGGCGGTACCGAAGACCCAGTGGGAGGCATCGGATTGCCTCGGTCTCAACCGCGTCCAGCAATATGCCTGGGTGATCCTGCCGCAGGCGGTGCGCATCGCCATCCCGCCGACCGTGGGCTTCATGGTGCAGATCGTGAAGAACACCTCGCTCGCCTCGGTGATCGGCTTCGTCGAACTGGCGCGCGCCGGTCAGATCGTCAACAACTCGACCTTCGAGCCATTCGCGATCTTCTGCGTCGTCGCCGCCATCTATTTCGCGCTGTGCTATCCGCTGTCCCTGACGGCACGCGCCCTCGAGAGGAGAGCCCATGCCGGCCGGTGACGTCGCGACAGGCGAACCAGTCGTCCGCATCAAGGACGTGATCAAGGAATTCGGCCCGCTGCGCGTGCTCGATGGCGTGGGCTTCGACGTGGCGCGCGGCCAGACCGTGGCGATCGTGGGCCGCAGCGGCTCGGGCAAGAGCACCCTGCTGCGCTGCATCGCGGGCCTGGAAGACACGCAGGGCGGCAGCATCGCGGTGTGCGGCCACGATGTCGGCCGTCCGGGCAGCGCCGCACGTGCCCAGTTGCGGCGCGACGTCGGCATGGTGTTCCAGAGCTACAACCTCTTTCCCCACCTCACGGTCGAGCGGAACATCACGCTCGCGCTCACGCTCGTGAAGAAGCAGAGCAAGGCCGTGGCGAAGGCCAAGGCGGCCGAGGTGCTGCGCCTGGTCGGCCTGACCGACAAGATCGCGTCCTATCCCGAGCAGCTCTCGGGCGGCCAGCAGCAGCGGGTGGCGATCGCCCGGTCGCTGGCGCTGGAACCGCAGGTCATGCTGTTCGACGAGGTGACGTCGGCGCTGGACCCCGAACTCACCGCCGAGGTGCTGGCGGTGATGGAAGATCTCGCCCGCCGCGGCATGACCATGATGACCGTGACGCACGAGATGGGCTTCGCCCGCCGCGTCGCCGACCTGCTGGTCTTCATGCACAAGGGCAAGGTCTGGGAGTTCGGCCCGGCCGCCGAGCTGTTTGCCAATCCGCGGACCCCGGAATTCAGGCAGTTCGTCTCGAGCGAGCTTTAGTCACCGCCGGCGCCGCCGACGGCGATCACCGTCAGCTTCTCGGGCAGGTCTTCCTTGGCGAGTTCGACCACGGGACGGTCGGGAATGACGAAGTTGGGTTCCAGCCGCTCCATCTGCGACATGAAGCGGTCGAGCTGGTAGCGGCCCCAGTAGTGCATCGGCATCACGACCTTGGGCTGCAGCTGCTCGACGACGTCGACCATCAGCGGCTGGCCCATGGTGAAGGAACCGTCGATCGGCACCATCACGATGTCGATGCGGCCCAGTTCGTCGAGATGATCCTTGGTCAGGCGATGATGCAGGTGGCCGAGATGGGCGATGCAGAGATCGCCGATCGAGAAGACGAAGATCGAATTGCCGTTGATGCGCGTCTCGCCGCCGCCCCACGCACGGGCGTTGGTCGGCACATTCCACACCCGCATGTCCTTGAAGCGCACGTCGTGCTTGGCCTCGGTCTCGCCCGGCTTGCTGGGCCAGCCTTCGAGCGCGTAGGCGATGCCCTCTTCCGGCGTGTCGGTGAAGTGCGTGGTGTGCGCGTTGTTCATGGTCACGATGTCGGGCTTGTGACCGAAGCCGTTGATACCGTTGTAGTCGGTGATGGCGCGCACGCCCTGCGGCGTGTCGATCATGTAGCTGGCGTGGCCGAGGAAGGTGATGGTCGCGCGGTTGGGCGAGTTGCCGGCCGCCAGCGCCAGACCGTCGAGCGAGGCGAGTTGCACGCCGGGCGGCAGTGCCCGCTCGACCAGGTTCTTCGAGCAGCGCGCCAACGCGGGGCCGGCAAGCAGGGCAAAGGCGGTGGCCGTCAGCGCGGCCACGGTCAGACGGAGCGTCATGCCGGTATTTGATAGCAGTCACTGTGCCAGAGGAACCGGCTTGGCCGGTGGAACGGGCCGTTGACTCTGGCGTTCCATTTGAATAGAACAAATAGTGAACAAATATCCCCAACCGGTAAAAGCCTGAATAGAGGGGGCAATGTCGGCCATTTCCCCGAAGAATATCGCTTCTCCGCTGCTTCCCGGCCTGTCGCTGCCCAAGCTGCGCGATCAGGTCCGCCGCCTGGAGCGCGCCCACTCGGCGCAGCGCGCCGGACGCCGGGCCGTGCCGCTCGGCCTGCCCGAGATCGACGCGTTGCTGCCGGAAGGCGGCCTGCTGACCGGTGCCTTGCACGAAGTCGAGGCGGGTCCGACGCCCTCCGGCCGGGTCGCGCCGCATGACGGCACTGCACTGGCCTTCACGTCCTTCCTACTCGGCCGCCTCGGAGCCGGAACGATCCTGTGGTGCCGTCAACCGACCGGAATCTTCGACGCACCGCCCTACGCTCCCGCGCTTGCCCAATGGTTCGATCCGGCGCGCCTGCTGATGGTTACAGCGCGACGCGGAGAGGATCTCTTCTGGGCGATGGAAGAGGCCTTGCGTACACCGGGCATCGCCGCCGTCGTAGGCGAGACGCGCGCCGCCGATCCGACGGCCGGCCGCCGCCTCTCGCTTGCCGCGGAGAAGAGCGGCGTGCCGGCATTTCTGCTGCGCACCGAGCCTGCCCCGCCGCAAAGCGTCTGCACGACACGCTGGCGCGTCGCTTCGGCACCGTCGCAGGAAGTGCAAGGCATCGAGATGCTGGGCGCCCCGCGCTGGCAGGTCGAACTGCGGCGCAATCGCTTCGGCAAGCCTGCGGTCGAGGAGATGCCGGCCTGGCTCCTGGAGTGGAACGATGAAACGCATCATCTCGCTGTGGTTCCCCAAGCTGTCGGCAGATCGCTTAGCGCGCCATGGCGCGAAAGCCTCACAGCTTAAGGAGTGGCAGACCAGGTCCGCCGCCACCGTCGCCTGGCGCGATGGCTGCCCGCGGCTGGAAGCGCTCAACGCCCACGCCCGCGCCGCCGGCCTCCGCGTGCACATGCGTCTGGCCGATGCACGCGCCCTGCTGCCCGACTTGATCACGGCCGGAGTCGAACCCGACGCCGACCGCAGGCTGATCGATCAACTCGCGAGCTGGTGCGACCGCTACACGCCCTGGGTCGCGGTCGATCCGCTGGGCGCCGCCCTCGCCGAACCGGACGCGGCGACTGTCAGCAGCGCCGGGGTTTGCAGCGCCGGTGGCTTCGGCGGCGATGCCGGCCTGCTGCTCGACGTCACGGGCTGCGGTCACTTGTTCGGAGACGGCGAGAAAGGCGAGCGCGCGCTGATGGCCGATCTGGTGCAGCGGCTGGCACGACACGATTTCACCTGCCGCGCCGCCATGGCCGACACCGCGGGCGCGGCCTGGGCGCTGGCCCGCTACGCCGAGACGCAGGCCGACCTCTACTGCCCGCCCAACGGCCAGCGCGATGCCCTCGCCGCGCTCCCGGTCGACGGGTTGCGGCTCGATCCGCCGATCCTGGAGACCTTCCTGAAGCTGGGGCTGCGCCGCATCGGCGATCTCTATCCCCTGCCGCGCGCGCCGCTGCAGCGCCGCTTCGGCGACCAGCCGCTCACCCGCCTCGACCAGGCGCTGGGCAGGGCGAGCGAACCGATCGAGCCGCGCCGGCCGCCACCCGCCTTCCGCTCGCGCCTCGCCTTCGCCGAGCCGATCGGCCGACCCGAAGACATCGCCGCCGCGACCAGCCGCCTGATTGCCTCGCTGTGCGGACAGTTCGAGAAGGCGAGCGTCGGCGCGCGCAAGCTCGAGCTCGCGCTTTACCGCGTCGACGGCTCGGTCGATCGGACCTCGATCGGCACCAGCCGGCCCAACCGCGACAATCCCAGGCTGATGAAGCTCTTCGAGGAGAAGCTCGGCGAACTCGATCCCGGCTTCGGCGTCGAATTGATGATCCTGGGCGCGCCCGAGGTCGAGGAATGGACCGGCGCGCAGGACTCGCTGCCCGAGACCGGCACGTCCGTACGCTCCTCCTGGGCCGAGGATGGCACGATCGATCTCGCCGACCGGTTGGCCCTGCGGCTGGGTGCGGAAAACGTCGTCCGGCTGGCACCGCGTGACAGCCACCTGCCCGACCGCGTGCAGGTGCCCGCTCCCCTCTCCACGCCGGTCCCGGATGGCGCCTGGGCAAGAATCGCCGGAATGAAAGGTGCGCGGCCGACGCGGCTGCTGCAACGGCCCGAGCCGATCGACGTCATGGCACTGATGCCTGACGAGCCGCCGCGGCAGTTCCTGTGGCGGCGCCATGCCCATCGCCTCGTGCGGGTCGAGGGGCCTGAACGAATCGCCGACGAATGGTGGCGGCCCCGGACCAACGGCCGGACGATGCCGGCCAACATCGTGCCGCCGGTGCGCGACTACTACCGCGTCGAGGACAATGACGGCGGCCGCTTCTGGCTGTTCCGCGACGGTCCGTTGAACGGCGCCAAGTGGTTCTTGCACGGGTTTTGCGCGTGAGCCGCCATGCCGTACGCCGAACTACAGGTTACGACCAACTACAGCTTCCTGCGCAGCGGCTCGCATCCGGGCGAGCTGGTCGCACAGGCGATCAGGCTCGGCCATAACGCCATTGGCATCGCCGACCGCAACACCCTTGCGGGTGTCGTTCGGGCCTATGCGGCGGTAAGGGATTTCTACGAAGAAACCGCCATCCCCAGGGAAAGCTGGATCAAGCTGCTGGTCGGCGCGCATCTGGAAACGATCGACGGCTATTCGCTGCTCGCCTATCCGATGAACCTCGACGGCTACAAGCGGCTGTCGCGCATGCTGAGCGAGGGCAACAAGGAGGCTGCCAAGGGCGAATGCGATCTCACCTTCGCCCACATCGAGAAATACGCCGAAGACATCCTCGCCATCGTCCTGCCGCCGCGCAACGTCGACGATCCGGCTTTTCACGAGCGGTTGCGCCGGCTCGCGCGGCTGTTCCACGGCCGCTGCTATCTCGCCGGCACCATGCTGTTCCGCGGCAACGATGCCGAACGGCTGGCCGTTCTGGACAATCTCGCGACCCAGACGAAGACCAAACTGGTCGCCACCAATGACGCGCACTATCACGCGCCCGAGCGACGCGCCCTGCACGACGTCGTCACCGCCATCCGCCTGAAATGCACCGTCGAGGAGTTGGGCTTTCGCCGCTTCTCCTCGGCCGAACGGCACCTGAAGCCGGCGGAAGAGATGCAGCGCCTCTTCCGCAAGCATCCGCACGCGCTGGAACGGGTCCAGGAGATCGTCGGACGCTGCCGGTTCTCGCTCGACCAGCTCACCTACCAGTATCCGATTCTGTACGAGGGCGGAGAAACGCCGATGCAGAAGCTCGAGCGGCTGACCTGGAAGGGTGCGAGGTTCCGCTATCCTGACGGCCCGCCGAAAAAGATCCTCGACAATCTCGCCAAGGAATTCGCCCTGATCGCGGACAAGGGAATCGCGCCCTATTTCCTGACCGTCCACGAGATCGTCGAAAAGGCGCGCGAGATGGGCATCCTCTGTCAGGGCCGTGGGTCGGCGGCAAACTCGACGGTCTGTTACTGCCTGCGCATCACCGAGGTCGACCCCGCCAAGAGCGAGGTGCTGTTCGAGCGTTTCCTGTCCAACGAACGCAACGAGCCGCCCGACATCGACGTCGATTTCGAGCACGAGCGGCGAGAAGAGATCATTCAGTGGATCTACAACGAGAAAGGCCGCGAACGCGCCGCTCTCGCCGCGACCGTGATCGCCTATCGCAGCCGCAGCGCCATTCGCGACGTCGGCAAGGCACTGGGTCTTTCGCCCGATGCCGTGGGCGTCATGGCCGATACGGTCTGGGGCTCGGGCGGCAGCGGCATCGACCGGCGTCATGTCCGGGACGCCGGTCTCGACGCCCAGGATCCACGCCTGGCGCTCGCCCTCGAACTGTCGGGCACGCTGATCGGCTTCCCACGCCATCTTTCGCAGCATGTCGGCGGATTCGTGCTGACTGACGGCCGGCTCGACGAACTGGTGCCGATCCAGAACGCGGCGATGGAAGACCGCACCGTCGTCGAATGGGACAAGGACGATCTCGATACGCTCAGGATCTACAAGGTCGATGTGCTGGCGCTCGGCATGCTGACAGCGCTGCGCAAGAGCTTCGACCTGATCAAGCGGCATTATGGCGAGGCGCACGACCTCGGCATGCCGGCGAACGACTCCGAGGTCTACGACATGCTGTGCAAGGCCGATTCGGTCGGCGTGTTCCAGGTCGAGAGCCGGGCGCAGATGTCGATGCTGCCGCGCCTCAAGCCGCGCAGTTACTACGATCTCGTGGTCGAAGTGGCGATCGTGCGGCCCGGCCCGATCCAGGGCGGCATGGTGCATCCCTACCTGAAGAACCGCGACCTCGCCGAAGACGAGATCGCCTTCCCCAGGGACCGCAACGACAAGCTGAGGAACATCCTGAGACGCACCAAGGGCGTCCCGCTGTTCCAGGAGCAGGCGATGCAGATCGCGATCGACTGCGCGGGCTTCAGTCCCTCCAAGGCCGACAAGCTCCGCCGCGCCATGGCGACTTTCCGGCGCGCGGGCTTCATTCATACCCTCAAGCAGGAATTCATCGATGGAATGCTGAAGAACGAGTACGAGCGCGAGTTCGCGGAGCGCTGCTTCAAGCAGATCGAGGGCTTCGGCGAATATGGCTTCCCGGAGAGCCATGCCGCGAGCTTCGCTATCCTGGTCTACGTCTCGTCCTGGGTGAAGTGGTACCATCCGGAAGTCTTCTGCGCGGCACTGCTCAACTCCCAGCCGATGGGCTTCTACGCCCCGGCCCAGCTCGTGCGTGACGCGCGCGAGCATGGTGTCGAGGTGCGGCCGCCCGACATCAATGCCAGCGACTGGGACAGCACACTGGAGAAGACCTGGGGTCCCAGATGCGCCCTGCGGCTGGGCTTCCATCAGGTCAGCGGCCTGAAACAAGAAGCCATGAAGCGCTTCGTCGAACGAAGGGGAGCAATGCCTTATCGCGATCCGGCCGACGTCTGGCGCCGCGGCGGGCTCACCAAGCGACAGATCCTGATTCTGGCGCGGGCCGACGCTTTTGCCTCGATGGGGCTGTCACGGCGCGACGTGCTGTGGGCCGTACGCACCTTTTCCGAGGCATCGCTGCCCCTGCTGGAGCAGCGTCCCGGCCTGCGCGATCTCGAACCGGCGGTGACGCTGCCCAAGCTCACCACCGGCGAACAGGTTGTCGACGATTATGCCTCTCTCTCGATGTCGTTGCGCGCCCATCCGCTCCAGCTCCTGCGGCCGACGCTGTCGGAGCGCCGCATGGCTCATTCCGGGAAGGTGCGTGAAGCGCGGACCGGCGACTTCCTGCAGATGGCCGGCCTGGTGCTGGTGCGCCAGCGGCCGGGCACGGCTTCGGGCGTGGTCTTCGTCACCCTGGAGGACGAGTTCGGCATCGCAAACCTCGTGGTCTGGCCCAGGGTGTTCGAGACCTATCGCCGTATCGTCATGGGGGCCCGCCTGCTCGGCGTCGCCGGCAGGGTCCAGCGCGACGTGCAGAAGGACGGATCGCCCGGCCTGGTGATCCATGTCGTGGCCGAGCGGCTCTGGGACTGGTCGGACGACCTCGACCGCATCGCCGATCTCGATGCGCATTTCGAGCTTCGGGCGGGTCGTGGCGACCAGGCCCGCACCGACCGGCCTGACCCACGGATGGAAGAGAGAGTCGCCGTGCCGGAGGCCAACGCCACGCGCCACCGCACCGGCCGGAATCCGCCCTACGACCGCAGCCGCATCCATCTCGACCGGCCGCAGATGCGCATCCACAGCCGCGACTTCCACTGACTTGATCCAAATCAAGGAATCGACGCCGTATTGCCGCCAGCCTCCGCTCACCTGTTCGGAGGAAACAATGCAAGGCAACGAATTCTACTACCTGGTCCTGGTGCTCGGGGCGTTCGGCGGCTTCGGCCTCGCCGTCGCGATCGCCACCTTGCAGTACAAGAGCTGGATCAAGCGCAACTAGAGGCTGCCGTAGACGCCGCGTTCGAACTCCTCGAACGCCTCGACAGCCCGGGCGTCGTAGAACGGCAGGAGCTGGGTTGCCCACACCCCGGTCACCTTCCTCGCCGGATCGATCCAGAAATAGGAATTGGCAAGCCCACCCCAGGTCAGGCTGTCGGCCGAGCGGCGGCCCGGAAAGGCCCGCGGGTTGATCATGAAGGTCAGCCCCCACTTCATGCCGTCGACGAAATTCATGTCGGCGCTGCGCGCCGGAATGTACGACTTGAGCGGCCGGCAGAGCACACCGTCGTTCATCGCGTTGCGGTACATCAGCGCGACGGTCTCGGGCTTCAGGATCGGCGCTCCACCGCCCAGCAACGCGCGCACGAACTTCAGGTAGTCCCCGACCGTCGAATAGAGTGCACCACCGCCCTGGAATACCTCGGGGTCCTGGTTGAGTTCATGGTCGGTCGCCGTGAAGCCGCCACCCTCCTTGCGCACATGCACCGCCGCCTTCCGAGGCCGCATCGCCGGCGTGATCTTGAAGCCGGTGTCGGCCATGCCGAGCGGCGCGAAGATCTTCTCTTTCATATAGCGATCGAGCTTCATGCCCGACGCCGCCTCCACCATGAAGCCCACCCAGTCGATCGAGATCGAGTAGCGCCACTGCTCGCCCGGGTCGAACAGCAGCGGCGTCGACAAGGCTTCCATCGTCGCCGGCTTGAACGGACCCTTCGCCTGCACGTACTTGAACATCTCGCCGTCCCAGGTGTCGTAGCCCATGCCCGATGTGTGGGTGAGCAGGTGCCGCAGGGTAATCGGCCGCTTCGGAGGGCGGGTCTTCACCGTGCCGTCGGCGTCGACGCTGACCAGCACCTGCTTCTTGGCGATCTCCGGAACGACCTCGACTGCCGGCGCATCCAGCGAAAGCTTTCCCTGCTCGACGAGTTGCATGGCTGCGGCGCCGGTGATCGCCTTGGTCATCGAGGCGATCCAGATCACGCTGTCGAGCTTCAGGCCGCCCGCGGCGCCTTCGAAGAGCACGCCTTTGTCGGTCGCGGCGGCCGCGATCACGCCATGAACCGCACCCGACTCGACCGACTTTTCCAGGCTACGCTGAATATCCATGTTTCCCCCGTTGGGTCGGGAGACTAGGCGAGCCTCGTCGCCTCGTCGATCAGCTCCTGGGCCGCAATATCGAGCAGTTCGTCCTCGGCGGTGCCGTCGAGCACCCGCTCCTTGCCGATTTCCAGCAGCACAGGCACCGCGAGCGGCGAGATACGGTCGAGCCGGCGGTAGTCGATGCGGCCCTTGGCGCGCCGCAGCAGGTCGCCCAGCCGCTTGATATCGGCAAGCTGCCAGGCCGCGTCCTGGCGCGTGGCGCGCAGCAGGATGTGATTCGGTTCGTGTCGGCGTAGCGCATCGTAGATCAGATCGGAGCTGAACGTGACCTGCCGGCGCGATTTCTCCTCGCCCGGAAAGCGTCGCTCGATCAAGCCAGCGATCACCGCGACGTTGCGGAAAGACCGTCGCAGCATGGTGCTCTCGTCCATCCAGGCCTCCAGGTCGTCGCCCAGCATGTCCTCGTCGAACAGCTGATCGAGCTGCACCTTGGTCGGTGGACGCAGCCCCCAGATGCCGAGCACGTAGTCGGTGGCGACGAAGCCCAGCGGCTTCAGCCCCATCCGTTCCATGCGCCGCGTCAACAGCATGCCCAGCGTCTGGTGCGCGTTACGGCCCTCGAAGCAGTAGGCGACGATGAACTGCTTGGACCCCCGCGGGAATCCCTCGACCAGCAGGCTGTGGCGGTTGGGCAGTGCCGAGCGCCAGCGCTGGATGTCGAGCCATTGCCGCACCTCGGGTGGCAGGCCGGGATGGCGCGAGGGCTCCTGCAGGATGCCGCGCACGCGCTCGGCCAGGAACGTCGAGAGCGGCAGGCGGCCGCCGCCATAGGCAGGAATCTTCGGGTCGCCGCCGCCGGTCGCCGGCGAGCACTGCGCCACCAATTCCTTGACGCCTTCGAAGCGCAGCAGCCGGCCGGCAAAAACGAACGTATCCCCCGGTACCAGGCCCTGGATGAACGCCTCCTCGACTTCGCCGAGCACCGGGCCGCGCTTCAGCCGCACCTTGATCAGCGGCAGCTCGACGATCGTGCCGACATTCATGCGGAACTGCCGGGCGACCAGCGGCGAGGACAGCATCCAGCGTCCATCGGGCAGCTGCCTCAACCGGTGCCAGCGCTCGTAGGCGGCCAGCGCATAGCCGCCGGTCGCCACGAAATCGAACGTGTCGTCGAAATCCTGCCGCGGCAGGTCGCGATAGGGCTGGGCGCAGCGCACCTCGTGAAAGAACGCCTCGCGATCGATCGGCTGGGCGCAGGCCGTACCGACGATATGCTGCGCCAGCACATCGAGGCAGGCCGGCCGCGGCGGATCGCCGTCGAGCTCGCGCGCCTCGATCGCTTCCAGCGCCGCCAGCGACTCCAGCACCTCGAAGCGGTTGGCCGGGGCGATCATGGCGCGGCTCGGCTCGTCCAGACGGTGATTGGCGCGGCCGATGCGCTGCATCAGCCGGCTCACGCCCTTGGGCGCGCCCATCTGGATCACCAGGTCGACATCGCCCCAGTCGATGCCGAGATCGAGCGAAGAAGTCGCGACCACGGCGCGCAGCTTGCCGGCCGCCATCGCCGCCTCGACCTTGCGGCGCTGCTCGACCGCCAGCGAACCGTGATGCAGGCCGATCGGCAGGTTCTCCTCGTTTATGCGCCAGAGATTGTCGAACACCAGCTCGGCCTGGGCGCGCGTGTTGACGAACACGATCGACGTCCTGTGCTGGCGGACGATGTTGTAGACCTCAGGCACCGCGTGGTGGCCCATGTGGCCGCCCCAGGGCAGGCGCTCCTGGGTATCGACGATCGTGACCTTCGGGGGCGCCCCCGGCTCGCCCTGGACGATCTCCACCCTTTCGCCGTCTCGCAGTCGCAGGTAGTCGGCCAGCGCCGGCGGATCGGCGACGGTGGCCGACAGGCCGACGAAGCGCGTCCGCGGCGACAGCGCCGCCAATCGCGCCAGGCACAGCGCCAGATGATGGCCGCGCTTGGTCGTGGCGAAGGAATGCAGCTCGTCGACCACGACGCAGCGCAGGCTGGCGAAGAACTTCTCGGCGTCGGGGTAGCTGAGCAGCAGCGCCAGCGATTCCGGCGTGGTCATCAGCAGGTCCGGCGGGCGCTCGCGCTGGCGCAGGCGCCGGCTTTGCGGCGTGTCCCCGGTCCGGCTTTCCGCCCGCACCGGCAACTGCATCTCGGCAATCGGCAGTTCGAGATTGCGGCGAATATCGGTCGCCAGGGCCTTGAGAGGCGAGATGTAGAGCGTATGCAGTTCGCCCTTGCCCTTGGCGTAAGCCAGGTCATTGCCGGCCCGACGCCGCTCGGTGAGCTCGATCAGGGAGGGCAGGAAGCCTGCCAGGGTTTTGCCGCCGCCGGTCGGCGCGATCAGCAGTGCACTCCTGCCACTTTTTGCCAATTCGATCAGCGCAAGCTGGTGGCGGCGAGGAGTCCAGCCCCGGCCTGTGAACCAGCGTGAAAACAGGTCAGGAAGACCCATATTTGCCGGATAGGATGCATCGCGCTCGATGACGACCGACAAGCTGAACCCCACTCGCCTGAACCCAAGGGCCTGGCTCTACCCCACTCCGCGCGGGCTCTATTGTGAGCCTGGCGACTTCTATGTCGACCCCGCCGTGGCGGTGAACCGGGCCGTGATCACCCACGGCCATGGCGATCATGCCCGGCCGGGCCACAAGAACGCTCTCGCGACGCCCGAGACCCTGGCCATCATGCGCGCCCGCTTCCAGGACATGCCCGACACGCGTCAGCAACCGCTAAAATACGGCGAAAGCCTGCGGATCGGCGACGTCGATGTCGGCCTCGTTCCCGCCGGGCACATCCTCGGTTCCGCACAGGTCGTGCTCGAACATCGCGGCCAGCGAATCGTCGTCTCCGGCGACTACAAGCGCCGGCCCGACGCCACCTGCCTGCCGTTCGAGCCGGTACCCTGCGACGTCTTCATCACCGAGGCGACTTTCGCCCTGCCGGTATTCCATCATCCCTCCGACGCGGGCGAGATCGGCAAGCTGCTGCAGTCGCTCAGGACCTTCCCGGAGAGCACGCATCTGGTGGGAGTCTATGCGCTCGGCAAGTGCCAGCGCGTGATCACGCTCCTGAGGGCCGCGGGCTACGACAAGCGGATCTGGCTGCATGGAAGCCTTGCCGCCCTGTGCAGGCTCTATCAGGAGCAGGGCATCGATCTGGGCGATATCGCTCTGGTCTCGGACGCCATCCTCGAGACGTTCAAGGGCGCCATCGTGCTCTGCCCGCCGTCGGCCATCGCGGATCGCTGGTCGCGCCGCTTCAACGAGCCGATCGCGGCGATGGCCTCGGGCTGGATGAGCGTCCGGGCGCGTGCCCGACAGCGCGGCGCCGAACTGCCGCTGATCATCTCCGATCATGCCGACTGGAGCGAATTGACCCAGACCCTGAAGGATGTCGGCGCGCCCAAGGTCTGGGTGACGCACGGCCGCGAGGAGGCGCTGGTGCACTACGCGCATTCGATCGGCATCGACGCCGAGGCCTTGCACCTCTCCGGCCGGGAAGAGGAAGAAGGCGAATAGTGCAGGCCTTCGCGCGGTTGCTCGATGCCCTCTCCTACCAGCCGGCGCGCAACGGCAAGCTACGGCTGATCGAGGCTTACCTGCGCGATACCGCCGATCCGGATCGTGGCTGGGCGCTCGCGGCCCTGACCGGCAGCCTGGACTTCCCTGCGGCCAAGCCCGCCTTGCTGCGCAGCTTCGGCGAGGAACGGATCGGGGCCGAGCTGTTCCACCTCTCCTACGACTATGTCGGCGACCTCGCGGAGACCCTGGCGCTGATCTGGGAAGCCAGGCCGGACACCGGCCCGCCGCCCAGCCTCGGCGAAGTCGTCGAGACGCTCCAGCGCGCCACGAAGATGCAAACGCCGGCAATCCTGAAACGCTGGCTGGATTCGCTCGACGCCACCGGCCGCTGGGCATTGTTGAAACTGCTGACCGGCGCCCTGCGCATCGGCGTCTCGACCCGCCTGGCCAAGCAGGCCGCCGCCAACCTCGGCGGGCAGTCGGTCGAGGAAGTCGAGGAAGTCTGGCACGGACTGTCGGCGCCCTATCGCCCGCTGTTCGACTGGCTGACCGCCGGCGACCCCAAGCCGCGCAGCAATCTCGGCGGCGCCTTCATGCCCGCAATGCTCGCCAATCCGATCGACCGCTGCGAACTCGAAACACTGGAGCCCGCGCATTTCCGCGCCGAATGGAAGTGGGACGGCATTCGCGTGCAGGTCGCTTCATCGGGGGGCATCAAGCGCCTCTACAGCCGCGCCGGCGAGGATGTCTCCGGCGCCTTTCCCGACATCATCGAGGCCATCGACTTCGAGGGCGTGTTCGACGGCGAGCTGCTGGTGCGCCGCGAGGAAGCGGTCGCTCCATTCAACGACCTGCAGCAGCGCCTCAACCGCAAGACCGTGACGCCCAAGATGCTGAAGGAGCATCCGGCGCACGTCCGGCTCTACGACGTGCTCTGGCTGAACGGCGACGATCTGCGCGCCCTGCCCTTCGACGCCCGCCGCGTCCGGCTCGAAGCCTGGATGGCCGAGAAGCCGCGGTCGCGCTTCGACGTTTCGCCGCTGGTCGTGTTTTCCGATTGGGCCCACCTTGCGACCCTGCGCGAAAGCATGCGCGAAGACGGCATAGAAGGGCTGATGCTGAAGCGCGGCGACAGTCCTTACGTCGCCGGCCGCCCGAAGGGCCCTTGGTTCAAGTGGAAGCGCGACCCGATGCTGGCCGACTGCGTGCTGATGTATGCCCAGCGCGGCCACGGCAAGCGCAGCTCCTTCTATTCGGACTTCACTTTCGGCTGCTGGCGCGTTGTCCCTTCGGAATCTGGGGACAAGCGCGAGCTGGCGCCGGTCGGGAAGGCCTATTTCGGCTTCACCGACGAGGAGCTGCGCTGGCTCGACAAGTGGGTGCGCGACCATACGACCAATCGGTTCGGCCCGGTGCGTGAGGTCGAGCCCGGGCTGGTCCTGGAAATCGCTTTCGACGGCATCGCCCGGTCGAGCCGGCACAAGTCGGGGGTGGCCATGCGCTTTCCGAGGATCAACCGCATCCGGACCGACAAACCGCCGGCCGAGGCCGATTCGGTGGCCAATCTCCTCGCTCTGATTGGGGTCGAAAATACGGCCCAATGACCCTAAATTGGGGTCGTCATGATCGACCCGTTCGGCCGGCACATCACCTATCTGCGCGTTTCCGTGACGGACCGCTGCGACTTCCGCTGCGTCTATTGCATGGCCGAGGACATGACCTTCCTGCCCAAGGCCGAGGTGTTGTCGCTCGAGGAGCTGGAGCGGTTGTGCAGCGCCTTCGTGCGCCGCGGCGTGAAGAAGCTGCGCATGACCGGCGGCGAACCGCTGGTGCGCAAGAACGTGATGAGCCTGTTCCGCGGTCTCGGCCGGCACCTCGAAAGCGGTGCGCTCGAGGAATTGACCCTGACCACCAACGGCAGCCAGCTCGCCAAATATGCCCGGGAGCTGGCCGATATCGGCGTGAAGCGGGTCAACGTGTCGATGGATACGCTCGACGCCACCAAGTTCCGGGAACTGACGCGCTGGGGCGACCTCGACCAGGTGATGCGCGGCCTCGATGCCGCCCAGAACGCAGGCCTCGCGATCAAGATCAACGCCGTGGCGCTTCGCGGCGTCAACGACATGGAATTCGACAACCTGATTCGCTGGAGCCACGGCCGTGGCATGGACCTGGTCCTGATCGAGGTCATGCCGATGGGCGAGATCGGCGATCAGGCGCGGCTCGACCAGTACCTGCCGCTGTCGATGGCGCGCGCGGACATCGCCCGACACTTCACGCTCAGCGAGACCGACTACCGCACCGGCGGACCGGCCCGCTACTTCAAGGTCGAGGAGACCGGCGGCCGGCTGGGCTTCATCACGCCGCTCACCCATAATTTCTGCGAAAGCTGCAATCGCGTGCGGCTGACCTGCACCGGCACGCTCTTCATGTGCCTCGGCCAGGAGGATGCCGCCGACCTGCGCGCACCGCTGCGGGCGTCGCCGAGCGACGAGACCCTCGACAAGGCGATCACCGACGCGATCGCGCGCAAGCCCAAGGGCCACGATTTCATCATCGACCGCCGGCACACGAAGCCCGCGGTCGGCCGGCACATGAGTGTCACGGGCGGCTGAGCCGCCGGTCACGGATCACGGTGCGGGCTGGGAAGCTGCCGATTTGATCTGTGCCCGCCGCACCGCTTCGCGGTGAGAGATGTACATGGCGCTGCCGAAGATCACCGCCGCTCCGACGAACGTCCAGATATCGGGCTGCTGGGTGAACAGGAAAAAGCCGAGAAGCGTGTTCCAGATCAGCGACAGGAAGCCGATCGGCTGCAGCAGGGTGATGTCGGCGATCTGGTAACCGCGCTGCTGGCAGATATGGCCCAGGGTCCCGGCGAGACCGGCCCCCAGGAACCACACCAGATCGATCCAGCTCGGCGTCTGCCAGAACCAGAAAGCGACAGGCGCCGCGCAGACCACGATGACGCAGTGCTGCCACGCCACGATGGTCTCGGCGCTGTCGGTACGCGCCAGCGACTTCGAAATCAGGTTGGAGGCCGAGAAGATCGGCGTCGAGATCAGCACGCAGACCGCGCCCCAGCCGATCTCCGCGAAGCCCGGGCGGATGATGATCATGGCTCCGCCAAAACCCACCAGCACCGCCGCCCATCGACGCAGACGAACATCTTCGCCCAGGAACAGGGCCGCACCGATCGTGACGAAGATCGGGCCGGTGAAGCCCAGTGCCGTAAGTTCGGCCAGGCTGATCAGCGGCAGCGCCGCGAACCACAGGAACATGCCGCAGGCATGAATCACGCCGCGCGCGACATGCAGGCTCTTGCGATAGGAGTGGAACGTCCTATG
>CAWUOG010000023.1:0-19539 GCA_963923875.1 uncultured Alphaproteobacteria bacterium | reverse complement strand
AAGGCGACCGGCATTCCCGTCAAGGTCGACTTCGTCGGGTGGGAAGACCTGCGCCAGCAGGGTGCGGTGTCGGCCAACACCGGCGCCGGCCCCGACATCATCCTGGGTTGGGCCGAGGACCCGCATGTCTATTCGGACAAGGTTGTCGAGCTCTCCGACATCGCCGAGTATCTCGGCAAGAAATATGGCGGCTGGCAGTTCCTCGCCGAGAAGTACGGCAAGAAGGCGCGCACCAATAACTGGATCGGCCTGCCTTTCGGCGGCTCGACCGGCCCGATCATCTATCGCAAGTCGGCGGTCAAGGAAGCAGGCTTCGACGCGATCCCCAACGACCATGCGGGCTTCCTCAAGCTCGCCCAGGCACTGAAGAAGAACAACAAGCCTGCGGGCTTCGCGCTCGGCAACGCCGTCGGCGACGCCAACGGCTTCGCCAACTGGCTGATCTGGAGCCATGGCGGCTACGGCATCGACGAGGACGGCAAGGTCGCGATCAACAGCAAGGAGACGCTGGCGGCGTTGAACTACCTGAAGGAGCTCTATCCGACCTTCGTGTCCGGTACGCTGTCGTGGAACGACGTCAGCAACAATCGCGCCTTCGCGGCCAACGAACTGTTCCTGACGGCCAACGGCGTGTCCCTCTACTTTGCGCTCAAGAACGATCCCGCCACCAAGGCGATCGCGGACGACACCGATCACGCCCCGCTGATGAGCGGCGTCATCGGCAAGCAGCCGCAATCGGCGCTGGTGCTCAACGCCATGTTGTTCAAGCACTCCAAGGCCCAGAACGCCGCCAAGGCCTACCTGACCTTCATGATGGAGGCCGAGCAGTACGATGCCTGGCTGACCGGATGCCTCGGTTACTGGGCGCACCCGCTCAAGGCCTACAACGAGAGCAAGGTGTGGACGTCCGATCCGAAGATCGCGGTCTACAAGGACGGCATGAACAACCAGTTCTGGACCGGCTACAAGGGCCCGATCACCCAGGCGGCGGGAACGGTCGCGGCAGAGTATATCCTGGTTCAGATGTGCTCCTCGGTCGCCTCGGGCCAGACGGCGCCGGCCGACGCAATCAAGGAAGCCGAGCGCCGCATGCGCCGCTACTACCGCTAACGGAAGAAGAGGACGCGGCCGTCTCCGGCCGCGTCCGACATCGCCTTCGGAGTTCCTGAATGACTGTCACCACCATCCAAGACTGGACGCGCGTGCGGCCGCAGCCGACGTGGCTCACGCGCATCTTCGATCACAAGCCTTTCCTGGTGGTGATGTGCCTGTTGCCTGCGCTCGGTCTCTTGACCGTGTTCCTCACCTACCCGCTGGGGCTCGGCATCTGGCTGGCTTTCACCGACACCAAGATCGGCCGTACCGGCCAATGGGTCGGCTGGGAGAACTTCGAGTATCTGCTCGAGGATCCGCAATTCTGGAGCGCGGTGTTCTATTCCGTGTTCTATACCGCGGTCGCGACGTTCGGGAAGTTCGCGCTTGGCCTGTGGCTGGCATTGCTGCTCAACAATCACGTGCCGTTCAAGAGCCTGTTGCGCGCCATCATCCTGCTGCCCTGGATCGTGCCGACGGTCCTGTCGGCGCTGGCGTTCTGGTGGATCTACGATCCGCAGTTCTCGATCATCTCCTTTCTGTTCGTCGACGTGCTGGGCATCCGTTCGACTCCGTTCGATTTCCTCAGCACGACCTGGCCCGCGAGGTGGTCGCTGATCGCGGCCAATATCTGGCGCGGTATCCCGTTCGTGGCGATCTCACTTCTGGCCGGGCTGCAGACCATCTCGCCCTCGCTCTACGAGGCGGCGCTGCTTGACGGTTCCACGGCGTGGCAGCGCTTCCGCTACATCACATTCCCGTTGCTGCTGCCGATCCTGGCGATCGTGATGACCTTCTCGATCATCTTCACGTTCACCGATTTTCAGCTCGTCTATGCGATCACCCGCGGCGGTCCCGTGAACTCGACCCATCTGATGGCCACGCTCGCCTTCCAGCGCGGTATTGCCGGCGGCGAGCTGGGCGAGGGCGCGGCGATCGCGGTTTCCATGATCCCGTTCCTCGTGGTCGCCACTCTGTTCAGCTATTTCGCGCTGGCACGCCGCAAGTGGCAGCAGGGAGAAGCAAATGACTGACGCCACCGCGAAGGCCGAAGCCGAGAATCCGTCGGGCGGCGCCACCGTCGTGCCCGAGCAGATGGCGTGGGACAGCCGCGCGCGCCGCATGGTGACGATCTACCTGCCGCTCGCCTGCTTCGTGATCCTGCTGCTGTTCCCCTTCTACTGGATGGCGATCACGTCGTTCAAACCAAACGCCGAACTTTACGACTACAAGAAGTACAATCCCTTCCTGATCGGCAGCCCGACGCTCGAGCACATCTACAAGCTGCTGTTCCAGACCGCGTACCCGAAGTGGCTGGTCACGACCATGAGCGTTGCAGTCGGCTCGACCTTACTGTCGCTGTTTTCCAGCGTGCTGGCCGCCTACGCGATCCAGCGGCTGCGCTTCCGGGGCAGCCAGTATGTCGGTCTTGGCATCTACCTTGCCTATCTGGTGCCGCCGTCAATCCTGTTCATTCCGCTGGCCACCACGGTGCACCAGCTCGGGTTGTTCGATTCGCCGATCGCCCTGATCCTGACCTTTCCGACCTTCCTGGTTCCGTTCTCGACCTGGCTGCTGATCGGATACTTCAAGTCGATCCCGTACGAACTGGAGGAGTGCGCGTTGATCGACGGGGCGACGCGACTGCAGATCCTGCGGCGGATTACGCTGCCGCTGGCCGTCCCGGGCCTCATCTCAGCCGGCATTTTCTCGTTCACGCTCAGCTGGAACGAATTCATCTACTCGCTGGCCTTCATCCAGAGCAGCGAGAAGAAGACCGTGCCGGTCGCCATCCTCACCGAACTGGTGTCGGGCGACGTCTATCAGTGGGGCGCGCTGATGGCCGGATCGCTGCTCGGCTCGCTGCCGGTGGCGATCTTCTACTCGTTCTTCGTCGACTACTACGTCTCCTCGCTCACCGGAGCGGTAAAGGAATAGGCCACTTTGCCTCGGCCGGACCGCGTCTGCGGTTCGGCCGGCCTCGAGGAGAGGACGCCTAGCGGCGGCGCGCGTCCACGCTCCACGGCCCGGCACCGGCCGCGGCGATATAGAGAAAGACGAAGCTGTAGAGGGCGGCGAGTTCGCCCTTGTTGAGGATCGGGAAGAAGCCCTGCGGCGCGTGCACCATGAAATAGGCGACCGCCGTCATGCCCGAAGCGAGGAAGGCCGCCGGCCGCGTGAACAGGCCGATCACCAGCAGGATGCCGCATACGAGTTCGATGACCCCGGCGTAGCCCGGCATCGAGTTGAGATTGAAGGTGGCTGGCACCACGCCTGTCGGGAAGTGCAGCACCTTGCCGGTCCCGTGCTGCAGCAGGAGCAGGCCCGACATGAAGCGCAACACGCTCAACAGGCGGGGTGACCAGGCCAGACCGATCGCTTCCATGAAATCTCTCCCGAACTGAAGTGGCGCCCTAGCGTGACGGAGCCGCGCCATGCTCTCAAGCGACATGAGGGAAAGCCAATCACCGTTTCGTGCTACAGTTTCGCAATGGATATCGACCTTCAGGCGATCGTGCGCATGGTCGCCGCCGTGCTGGCGGGCGCGGCCATCGGCTTCAATCGCGACATCCACGGCAAGCCGACCGGTATTCGCGCCCATTCGCTGGTCTCGCTGGGGGCGGCGATCCTGGTGATCGCCGGCAGCGCACCGCACATCGGCAGCGACGATCCCGCGGCCACCAGCCGCGTCATCCAGGGTGTCATCGCCGGAGTCGGCTTCCTCGGCGCCGGTGTCATCCTGCGCGGCCAGGGTGCCCGGGTCTATCACCTCACCACGGCGGCCTCGCTCTGGGTCACCACTGGCGTCGGCGTGCTGTGCGGTCTCGGCGAGTGGAAGCTCGCCGTCGTCGCCACGGCGCTGGTACTTCTGGTCCTGGTCATCGGCCTGCGGCTCGATCGCTGGCTCTACGGCATTTCGGGCGTCCAGGACGACGACCGGGAATAGACGCGGCCGTCGCCGGCGCTCGCGCCTAGTTCCTCGCCGCTATTTTCCGCCCAGGCCCGCCTTGGCCGCGCCGTCGCGCGTGCCTGAATACGCGGCGTTGAAGCCGAACACTTCGACCAGCGCATTGGGCTGCATTACCTTGTCCAGGTCGGACAGGCTTGCCGACTTGGCGGGCTTGACGCCCAGCGTCAGCGGCCCCTTGGGCGCTTTCCAGTCGCTCAGGAACGACGCGACGGTGTCGAGCACCTTCATGGTCGCCGGGCCCTGGCCTTCGCTGAAGCCCGCGATTCCCATCAGCGCGATCGCGACCAGATTCTCAGGCTTGTCGCCGTTTTCCTTTGCAAGCGCAGGCAGGAGCTTCGAAATCAGGCCCTGGTCGTCGAGCGTTACCGAGGCCGTGCGCAGCCGCCCGTCATCCTTGGCCTTATCCATCTGGCTCGCCTTGTCGGTGATGCCGTCCATCACCAGTTCGACGGCGATTCTGGCCTGGCCACGCAGGCCGATTTCCAGCTTGTTCAGGGTCAGTACCTTGCTGGCGCCGTCGAGGCGATAGTCGAACACGATATCGACCGGCACATTGGGGATGCCGTACGGCGTCAGCGACGTGAACAACTCGTCGTCGCCGGTCATGCCCTCCAGCTTGAGCTTGGCGAAGCGCGGCATGTCGTCGTCGGTCTTCTTCAGGTGGTCGAAGTCGAGTTCCTCGACGGTCACCTTGTCGATCTTGACCGTGCTCGCCTTGTCGCCGGTCGCGGCATTGGCCGGCACCACCGCGATCACCTTGTTGAGCACGAAGCCCGAATTGCCGACTGCCTGGCCGCTTTCGTAGGTGAACTTCTCGAACTCGAACTGGGGTTTTACGTCCTTCTCGAAGCGCTCGAGCCCGTTCTGGGCGAACGCCGCTGTCGTCGGGCCGGCGGCCAAGCCGAGCCACGCCACCAAGACCAGAGCCAAAAGCCGGAATACCTTCATACTAACCCCCATCCGACGTCGACCCTAGCACGGGCCATCGCATTTTCCTGCAGCGGCGGAGCACGCAGCTTCCGGGCGCAGCGGAGGGGCGGGCTGCGGCATCCGTCGGTGAGGCTCGAACGGGCTCTGGATGACACGGCTGCGAACGTTTCCTAAAGTCGCCACCGGGGAATCAGCAGGAAAAGCAGCAGGGGGACTTCGATGAAGCGCAATACCTTCGGCCGTCGCCAGACGATGGCCATGCTCGGCGGCGCCGCCGCCGTGACCGCCGCCGGCCCGGCCTTCGGCCAGGAGCCACCCAAGCCCGCCTCGATCGTGGTCAATCACTCCGGCGGCTCGATGGGCTCGGCGATGCGCAAGGCCTTCTTCAACGGCTTCGAGAAGAAGTACGGCATCAAGGTCGTCGAGACCTCGCCGGCCGACTTCGGCAAGCTGCGCGCGATGGTCGAGTCGGGCAATGTCGAATGGGACGTCACCGAGATTGGCGGCCAGGACGCGATCCGTGCCACCAAAATGAACCTCGTCGAGAAGATCGACGACAAGATAGTCGACCGCTCGAAGTATCCCGAGAAGGTGCGCACGCCCTACGTCTTCGCCTCGTCGGTCTACACCACGATCATCGGCTACCGCACCGACGTCTTCAAGGGAGGCTCCCAGCCCAAGAGCTGGGCCGACTGGTGGGACGTCAAGAAGTTCCCCGGCGCGCGCTCGATGCGCAACCATCCGACCGACAATCTCGAATTCGCGCTGATTGCCGACGGCGTGCCGATGGACAAGATCTACCCGATCGACTTCGACCGCGCCTTCAAGAAGCTCGATCAGATCAAGCCGCACATCAGCGTCTGGTGGACCACCGGCCAGCAGCCGGCACAGCTGCTTCTCGACAAGGAGGTCGTGCTGGCGACCGGCTGGAACGGCCGCTTCTACGACCTGATCAAGAAGGGCGGTCCGGTCGAGATCGAATGGAACGAGGGCGCGCTGAAGCAGGGCAGCTTCGTCATCCCGCGCGGCGCGAAGAACGCCTACTGGGGCCAGAAGATGCTGGCCGAGATGTCGGTGCCGCAGCAGCAGGCGATCTACGCCAGCGAGCTCGGCTATCCCGGGCTCAATCTCGAGTCGCTGAACTACGTCGACGCCAAGGTGAAGCCCTACCTGCCGACTCAGTACATCGACAAGCAGTTCTGGATCGACGACAACTGGTACGCCGAGAACGGCAACAAGGCGATCGAGCTCTGGAATGCCTGGCTGCTGAAGAAGGGCTGAGGAGTGGCGGTCGATCCAGCCGGCCGGTCCGCCGAGCTGAGCGTAGAAGGTCTGGTCAAGCGCTTCGGAGACGTCGTCGCCCTGGACGGCGTCTCCCTGCGCATCGCCTCGGGCGAGCTGCTTACCATCCTGGGGCCGAGCGGCTCGGGCAAGACGACGCTGCTCAAGGTCGTTGCGGGCTTCGAGATGGCGAATCAGGGCTGCGTGCTGGTCGACGGCCAGGACATCACGTCCCTGCCGCCGGCCCGGCGCGACATCGGCATGGTGTTCCAGAACTACGCGCTGTTCCCGCACCTGACGGTGGCGGCCAACGTCGCCTTCCCGCTGGAGATGCGCAACGTCGCGCGGCCGGAGATCGAGCGCCGCGTGCGCGAGGCTCTGGCCCTGGTCGAGCTCGCGGGCTACGACCAGCGCCTGCCCAGGCAGCTATCCGGCGGCCAGCAGCAGCGCGTGGCGCTGGCTCGCGCCATCGTCTTCAATCCGCGCCTTCTGCTGCTCGATGAGCCGTTCGGCGCGCTGGACCGCAAGCTGCGCGAGACCATGCAGCTCGAGGTTCGGCGGCTGCAGCGCCGGCTCGGGCTGACCACCATCTTCATCACCCACGATCAGGAAGAGGCGCTGGTGCTCAGCGACCGCATCGCGGTGATGAACAAGGGAGCGATCCAGCAGATCGCGACCACGACCGAGATCTACGAGCGGCCGGCCAACGCGTTCGTCGCCGACTTCGTCGGCGAGAGCAACATCTTCCACGGCATGGTGAGTGAACCCGGCGTGGTGACGCTTGAGGGGGGCCGACGGCTGAGCGTCGGCAGGTCCGGCCGTGGTGGCGAGGGAGCCGGTACCAAGGTCGGCGTGCTGATGCGTCCCGAGCGCTTCGACGCCGGCGACAACCGGTTCTCCGGCACGGTCAAGGAAGCGGTCTATCTCGGCGTGTCGTTCAAGCTGCGGCTCGCCTGCGACGACGGATTCGAACTGATCGTGCGCCAGCCAGCACGCGGCGAACTGCCGGCCGTCGGCACGCGCGTCGGCGTCGGCATCGCGCCGGAGTCGATCCATGTCTTCTAGGACCTGGGCGGGCGCGCTTCCGGCCATTCCCGCACTCGTCCTGCTGTTCTGCTTCTTCCTGTTTCCTGTCGTGCGCATGCTGGGCTTCAGCATCGAGGCCGGTTCGTTCGAATGGTACGCCAAGGCGCTGGGCGAGGGGCTCTATCTCCGCGTCTTCTGGAGCACTTTCGAGATCGCGGTCCTGGTGACCCTGTTCTGTCTGCTGCTCGGCTATCCGCTCGGCTTCCTGATGGCCACCACCACGCCGGGCTGGGCGACGGTCGGCTTCATCTTCGTGCTGCTGCCGCTCTGGACCTCGGTGCTGGTGCGCACCTACGCCTGGATGGTGCTGCTCGGCCGCTCGGGCGTGCTCAACAGTACCCTGATCAAGACCGGCCTCATCTCCGAGCCGTTGCCGCTGCTCTACAATCTCTCCGGCGTGCTGGTTGGGATGGTGCACGTGCTGCTGCCCTTCATGGTGCTGCCGATCTACGGCGCGGTGCGCCGCGTCGACCCGGCGATCGTCGCCGCCGCCGAGGGTTTGGGCGCCTCCAACGCCCGCATCTTCCGGCGCATCTACCTGCCGCTCACTCTCAACGGCGTGTTCGCGGGCGCCGTCATCGTCTTCGTGCTGTCGCTCGGCTTCTTCATCACGCCTGCGCTGCTGGGCGGCGGCAAGGTGATGATGATCGCCGTCCTGATCGAACAGGAAGTGCGGCAAACCCTGAACTGGCCGTTCGCCGCGGCGCTCGCCACAGTGCTGCTGGCGGCGACTCTGATCGTCTATGCGCTGGCCCAGCGCTACACCCAGCCCGATGAGGTGCGGTCGTGAGACCGGTCGCGCCCAGCCGCCGCGCGCTGATCGCGTTCTGCGGTCTGGTCTACTTTTTCCTGATGTTGCCGCTGATCGTGGTGTTTCCGATCTCGCTGAGTTCGGCCGCCTACATGCAGTTCCCGCCGCCCGGATTCTCCTGGCAATGGTACGAGCGCTATCTCGACGATCCGCAATGGATCGATGCCACGATCCGCTCGCTCTATGTCGGCGCCGCGACCGCGGCCCTTGCCCTTGCGCTCGGCGTGCCGCTGGCCTTCAGCCTGGTGCGCGGCCGCTACGCCGGGCGGGCCATACTCGACCGTCTGGCGCTGGCGCCATTGATCGTGCCGACCATCATCGTCTCGGTCGCGGTCTACGGCCTCTTCGCCAAGCTGAAACTGATCGGCGAATGGTACGGTCTGGTCGTGGCCCACACCGTACTGGCGCTGCCGTATGTCGTGCTGGTGATGGGGGCCGGTCTGCGCGACTTCGATCGCTCGCTGGAACAGGCGGCGGAAGGGCTGGGGGCCGGCCGGTGGAGCATCCTGCTGCGGGTTACCCTGCCGCTGCTGCGGCCCAGCCTGATCTCGGCCGGTCTGCTCGCCTTCATCTCTTCCTTCGACGAACTGGTGGTGGCGCTGTTCCTTGCCGGTCCGAACATGACCCTGCCCAAGAAGATGTTCGACAACATCCTGATGGAGATCGACCCCACCATTGCCGCGGTATCTGTCATGCAGATCCTGCTGGTATCGATCGTGCTAGTCCTGATCGGGCGATTCGGACGCGGGCTGCGCGGCAGCGCGCGCTGACAAGGCGGAGCGGGACGGGCTGAGGGGAATAGAAATGGCCGACAGCATCTTCCACAAGGACTTCAAGACCATGCCCTGGTGGTGGGAGTGGTGGCATCCGACCAACGAGCTCTCCCAGGACCCGCCGCTCAAGACCGACGTGCTGGTGGTCGGCGCGGGCTATGGCGGCCTGTCGACGGCGCTGGAACTGGCGCGCTCGGGCATCGACGTCACGGTGCTGGAACGTGGCGATTTCGGCGTCGGCGCCTCGACGCGCAACGGTGGCGGCGTCAGCGGTGGCACCACCATGGGCAAGGGATTTTCCGGGAAGGGCGTCGGCGGCGACCCCGAGGCCTGGAAGAAGATCATGCAGCGGATGCTGGCCGATGCCGCGGATTCCCTGGCCCAGGTCGAAACAGTCATCAACCGCGAGGGTATCGAGTGCCACTGGCGCATGAGCGGCCGCTTCTCGGGCGCCTACACGCCGCGCCACTACCGCGAGCAGGAATCCAAGGTCGGGACCTACAATGCCAGCGCCGGGCTGGGCACCTACATGCTGCCGCGCGAGCGCCAGCGCGAGGAGATCGCGTCCGACTATTATCATGGCGGCATGGTGGTCGAGCGCACGGGTCAGCTTCATCCCGCGCTGTATTACGGCGGGCTGCTCAAGGCGGCGCACCGGGCCGGCGCCAAGCTCTGCGCGCAATGCGATGCCGAGAAGATCGAGCGCAAGGGATCGAGCGGCGGCGGCGGCTTCCGGGTTCTGACCAGCAAGGGCCCGATCGAGGCGCGCGAGGTCGTGATCGCGACCAACGGCTACACCACCGATCTGACGCCGACGCTCAAGCGCCGGCTGATTCCGGTCGCCAGCCACATCATCGCCACCGAGGAGCTGCCCGAGGATCTGGTCAGGAGCCTGATTCCCAAGGGCCGAGTGGTCAGCGATACCAAGCGGGTGCTCTGCTACTACCGCCAGTCGCCGGACAACAAGCGCGTGATCTTCGGCGGCCGCGCCCGCTTCACCCAGGTTCCGCCCGAGGTCAGCGCGCCGGTGCTTCACGGCTACATGCTGGACCGCTGGCCGCAGCTCAAGGGCGTGAAGGTGACCCATGCCTGGACCGGCAACGTCGCTTTCGCCTTCGACTTCCTGCCGCATATGGGCACCGAGCTCGGCATGCACTATCTCATGGCATGCAACGGCTCGGGTGTGGCGATGATGAGCTATCTCGGCTACCAGACGGCGCGAAAGATCGCCGGTGGGTCCAACGCGCCGGTCAATGCCTTTGACGGGCAGCCCTTTCCGTCCGTGCCTTTTTACAACGGCAACCCCGAATGGGTGCTACCCTTCGTCGGCGCGTGGTATCGCACGCGCGACTGGATCGATCGTACTTTCGCGTGACCGCCATGCTCCGCCTGCTCGCCGCTGCCGGCGTCCTTCTCACCGTGGTCGTGCCGCCGGTGGCGGCTCAGAACCTCCAGCTCGAGCGGGCGGTACTGCTCAGCCGCCACGGCGTGCGCTCTCCGACCCAGAGCAATGCCGAACTCGACCGGCAGGTCACCACGCCGTTTCCGGTCTGGAAGGTGGCGCCCGGCGATCTGACGCCGCGCGGCTACGAACTCATGAAATACATGGGCTCGTTCTATCGCGTGGTCTATTCGGGACTGGGCCTGATCTCGCCCGACCGCTGTCCGCCTTCCGGCATGGTCGCCGCCTGGGCCGACGTCGACCAGCGTACCCGAGAAACCGCCCAGGCGCTTCTCGAAGGCCTCTACCCGCAATGCAAGATCATCGCGCAGTACCAGAGCGATCTGTCGCGGCCCGATCCCCTTTTCAGTCCGGTGAAGGCCGGGGTCTGCCCGATCGACGAGGCGCAGGCGCGCAATGCAATTCTCAAGCGGGTTGGCGGCAGCATCCAGACCCAGCTCGACATGTACGCGCCGCAATATTCGCGCGTGCAGGAAGTGCTTTGCCCCGGCGCGGCGGCCGATACCCGGTGCGGCCTGCGGGAGCAGCAGACCCGCATCGTGATCAAGGACGGCAGGGTCGGCATCGACGGTCCGGTACGCACGGCGTCGACGATGACCGAAATCTTTCTGCTCGAGGCGGCACAGGGCCTGCCTGCCAGCCAGGTCGCGTGGGGGCGGCTGCACGACTTTGTCGAGCTGCGCGACCTGATGTTCCTGCACAAGGTCGAGTTCGACCTGACACAGCGCACGCACTACATCGCGCAGCGTAGCGGCTCGGCGATGATGGCGGCCATCCTCGACGGGCTGCAGCGAACCGACGACCGCCGGCTCACGATGTTCGTCGGTCACGACACCAACATCGCCAATATCGCGGGGCTGCTCGACATCCATTGGGTGATTCCGGGTTTCACGCCTGACGACCCCAGCCCCGGCGGCGCGCTCGCCTTCGAGCTGCTGCGCAACACGGCCGACGGCGCGCGCTACGTGCGGCTCGTTTACTACGCGCAGACCCTCGACCAGATGCGCGCCCAGACGCAGTTCAGCTTCGCCGATCTCGCGGCGCGGGCGGAGATCAGCCTGCCGGGCTGTGAAGGCAGCGGTCCGGCCAATGCCTGCCCGATGTCGCGGTTCCTGGAGATCGCTTCGGCGACGATCGATCGCGCCTGCGCGCCGTCGGGCAAGCCGAGGTAAGGCGCCTCAGACCGCAAAAGTCAGGCGAGTGGGGCGACCGACAGACCCTTCACCTTGTGCTTTTCGATGAAGCTCGCGACCAGGCCCGACTTCTTGGCCTCCTCGACGAAGGCCGCCAGCCAGGCAGCGGCTTCCGGGTTGCCCTTGGCGACGCCGATCGCCTGCTGCACGGCCGAGAACTTGCCGTCGAGGATCCGTGCGCCCGGCATCTTCTCGATGTCCTTCAGCATGCCCGGTCGCAGGCCGGCCAGTACGTCCATCTTGTCGTCCTTGAATTTGTTGAAGGCGCCATCGAGGCCCTGCACCTGGATCAGCTCGGCATTCTTGATGTTGTTCTCGAGCCACAGGCCATAGGCCGAGCGGGCCGACGTGACGATCTTCACGCCTTTCCGATCGACCTCGGCGATCGATTTGATCGGTGAGCCGGCCGGAACCATGTAGGTCGCCTCGATCTCGCAATAGGCGGCAGTGAAGTCGATGGTCTGCGCGCGCTGCGGCTCGGCACCGATATTGCCGATGTCCCAGACATTCTTGCCGGCCTGGTCGCCGAGCTCGCCCGGCGTCTTGAATGGCACGTATTGCACCGGCACGCCGAGCTTGGCGGCGACGGCGGCGGCCATGTCGGGCGACACGCCCTGCGGCATGCCGTCGGCGCTGCGGCCGGTGACGAGGAGAAAATTGGAGAGGTTGATGCCGGCTCGCAGAACGCCTGTCGGGGCCAGCTGGGCTTTTACTTTGTCGTTCATGCGGTCAGTCTATACTCCCGGCGAGGGGGGAGAAAATGAAGATCACCGACGTCACGCTCACGCTTTTCGCGTGGGACGACATTCCGCCGACCACCTACGGTCAGCACAGCAAATTCGCGGGTTCGAGCGCGTTGGGCCTGCTGCGCCTGGTGACTGACCAGGGCATCGAGGGGCATGCGTTTCTCGGGTCGGCTTCGAATTCCGCAGCCACGGATGGGCAGGGGCTGATCACGCACCTGAAACCGGTGCTGATGGGACGCGATCCGATGCATCGCGAGGCGATCGTCGCCGACCTCTGGAAGAAGGTGCGCGCCTCGGGCGTGCGCACGATCGGCGCGGTCGACGTGGCGCTGTGGGATCTGGCTGGGAAGGCGATGAACCAGCCGATCCATCGGATGCTCGGCACCTTTCGCGAATCGGTTCCGGCCTATGCCAGTTCGGCGGTGCTGCCCTCGCCGCAGGCCTATGCCGAGCAGGCGCTCGAGTTCAAGGAATACGGCTGGGCCGCGTACAAGATCCATCCGCCGACCCGCTGGCAGGAAGACATCAAGGTCTGCGAGGCGGTGCGCCGCGCGGTCGGCGACTACACCATCATGCTCGACTCGACCTGGGCCTACGATTTCCCGGCGGCGCTGCGGGTCGGCCGCGCCGTGCAGGAGATGAATTATTTCTGGTACGAGGACCCGCTGCACGACCAGGACATCTACAACTACGTGAAACTGAAGCAGCAGCTCTCGATTCCGATCCTGGCCACCGAGTATCCGATCACGGGCCTCGAATCGTACCAGCCCTGGATCATGAACCAGGCCACCGACTATCTGCGCGGTGACGTCGCGGTGAAAGGCGGCATCACCACCCTGGTGAAGACGGCGCATCTCGCCGAGGCCTTCCGCATGACCTACGAAGTCCATCACGGCGGCAACTCGCTGAACAACGTCGCGAACCTCCATGTCATCGCCGCGATCCGCAACACCACCTTCTTCGAGGTGCTGCTGCCCGACGGCGCGCAGAAGTACGGACTGGAGCAGGACATCGTGGTCGGCCGCGACGGCATGGTGCACGTACCCAACGGCCCGGGCCTCGGTGCTGCGATCGACTTCAAGCTGATCGAGAGGAAAAAGATCGCGGTTCTTTCTTGACCGAGATCTACGTCGACGCCGACGCCTGTCCGGTCAAGAACGAGATCTATCGCGTCGCCGAACGCTACGGACTGAAGGTCCACGTCGTCAGCAATTCCTGGCTGAACGTGCCGCGCGATCCGCGCATCGAGCTGGTCGTGGTAAGCGACAGCTTCGATGCCGCCGACAACTGGATCGCAGATCGCGCCGGCGAGGGCGACATCGTGATCACGGCCGATATCCCGTTGGCCGACCGCAGCCTCAAGAAGGGCGCCGTCGTCATCGGCAACACCGGCGTGCCCTTCACCACTTCCTCGATCGGCATGGCGCTGGCCAATCGCGAGCTTCTGTCCAACCTCAGGGCGATGGGCGAGGTGACGGGCGGTCCCCGGCCGATGAGCCAGCGCGATCGCTCGCGCTTTCTCTCGACTCTCGATGAGGCCATCCAGAGAATGAGACGAAGGGGAGGAACAAGATGATCAGACTGATCGCGTGCGTCCTGACGCTTTTTGCCGTCGCGTTTCCTGCGTGGTCCCAATCCTGGCCGACCCGGCCGATCAAGATCATCGCGCCGTTTGCGCCGGGCGGGGGGGTCGATATTGCGGCGCGCCTGGTCGCTTCGAAGCTGCAGGAGCTGCTTGGCCAGCCGGTCATTGTCGAGAACAAGCCGGGCGGCGGCACCATGATCGGGGCAGACATCGTCGCCAAGGCGCCGCCCGACGGCTACACGCTGTTGCTGACCTCGAACTCGCTGGTCAACAGTCCGACCCTGTTCGGTCGAGCGCCGTTCGACTGGCGCAAGGACTTTGCCTTCGTCACCACCATTCTCGAGCAGCCGATGGTGCTCGAGGTCAATCTCGACCTGCCGGTCAGGAACGTGAGCGATTTGGTCGAGCTGGCGAAGAAGCCGGGCTCGAAGCTGTCCTTCGGCACGCCCGGCGCGGGCTCCCTGAACCATCTCGCCGGGGAATGGCTGGCCCAGCTTACAGGCGCGAAGTGGGAGATGGTGCACTACAAGGGCATGGCGCAGTCCAATCCCGACCTGATCAACGGTACGATCCAGCTCCAGTTCGACCAGATAGGCGCCGCGCTGCCGCTCCTGCGCTCGGGCAAGCTGCGCCCGCTCGCGGTGACCTATCTTCAGAGGTCGAAGCTCCTGCCCGATGTGCCGACCATGGCCGAGCTGGGCTTTCCGGGGTTCGAGGCCGTCACCCTGTTCGGCCTGATTGCGCCGGCCCGCACGCCGCCCGAGGTGATCGCGGCCCTGAGCCATGCGATGGAAAAGGTGCTCACCGATCCCACGGTGGTCGCGCGATTCGCCGACATGGGCGGCGATGCCCGCTATTCGACCCCCGACGGACTGCGCGATGCGCTGGTCAGGCAGAGCCAGATCTGGACCCCCGTGATCCAGAAGGCGAACATCAAGTTGGAATAGCAGCTTCGGCGACGCCGAAAGCGCTATTCCAAACGGCCGGCGGCAGCGCCTGTAACCAAGCGCGAGAGCCGGCGCCGCGCAGAATAGATAGGAATATCTTCGCCTATTCCGCCCTGATCCCCGTCGCGTCGATGACCTTCTTCCACTTGGCGCGATCGGACTGGATTGCCGCCTTCATCTCCGGAATCGTGTCGCCAATCGGCTGGTAGCCCATCGACACCAGCCTGTCGGAGAATTCCTTGTCGGCGACCAACCTGCGCACTTCGGCATTGAGGCGGTCCGCGATCGCCGGCGGCGTGCCGGCTGGCAGGCCGAGGCCGAACCAGTTGTCGGCGCGGTAGTCCGGCAGGGTCTGCGCAATGGTCGGCACGCCCGGCAGTACGGGTGAGGGCGGCACCGACGTAAAGGCGATGGCGCGGACGCCTCCGTTGCGGATGTGCGGCAGGATTTCCGCCAGGTTGCCGAACATCATGTCGATCCGCCCGGCCACGATCTCGGCGATCGCCGGCGGGCCGCCGCGAAACGGCACGTGCAGCATCTCGATACCGGCGAGTGTCGTGAACAATGCCGCCCAGAGATGATAGGAGCCGCCGACGCCGGACGAGCCGTAGGTCAGCTTGCCAGGTGCGGCCTTGGCCGCATCGATCACGTCCTTCACCGTCCTGAATGGCGTCTGAGGACTGACATAGAGCAGGTTGTCGAGACCGGCGACTCGCACGACCGGCATCAGATCCTTGTCAGGATCGATGTTCACCTTGTTTCCGGGCATCACCGGCGAGGTGCAACACATGTTCATCGTATAGAAGAGCACGGTGTAGCCGTCGGGCGCGGCCGCCGCGACCGACTGGGCGGCGATCATGCCGGTGGCACCGGTGCGGTTATCGACGATCACCTGCTGGCCGAGCGCAGCGGTGAGCTTCTCCGCCACCAGGCGCGCCAGGATGTCGGCGCCGCCGCCGGCCGGATAGCCATTGACCAGTTTCACGGGTTTGGACGGCCAAGCCTGCGCAGCAGCGGGCCCTGCAAGCGCAGCACTCAGCACCAGAAGCGCCAGCAGCAGGCGAGTCGTGTCGAACAGTCTTCGCATGTCATCCCTCCGGGGCCCACGATGGGAGGTCGGGCAGGGACCGACAACGGGCACCGCCGTATTGCGTCGCTGTGAAGAATTGCGCCCCTTCCACGCGGAACGCTCTGGCGTGACGTACTCTCCTGTGGCGTCCTGCACGCGCTCCGGCCAATATCGCCCCCCAAGTAACAAAACCGTCACATTGGGGGAAACCGATGAAGTTGCTGCGCTTCATGGCCGTCGCGCTGGTGGGGTGGCTCGTGGCCGTCACCGCCCAGGCCGCCGACACGGTTAACGTCTACACGATCTGGCCGGAGAACTACGCGCGGCCGATGTTCCAGGAGTTCGAGAAGGCGACCGGCATCAAGGTCAACTTCATCCGCTTCTCCTCGGGCGAGGCGCTGGCCCGCGTCATCGCCGAGAAGAACAATCCGCGTATCGACGTGCTGTTCGGCGGTCCGGTCGAGACCTTTGCGGCCGGCATCAAGGAAGGCATCTTCGAGCCCTACAAGTCGCCGTCCTTCGCCAAGCTGCCGGCTCGTTTCAAGCAGGCCGACGGCCAATGGACGGCGATCGCCGACGACCCGCTGGTGTTCATGACCAACGCCGCCTTCCTCAAAGGCAAGGGACTGAAGGCGCCGGCGTCGTGGGACGATCTGCTCGATCCCGCGTACAAGAACCAGCTGCAGATGGCCGACGCGCGCACTTCGGGCACCGCGGTGACGCGCATCTTCTCGGTGCTGGAAGTGAACAAGCGCGACGAGGAAAAGGCCTTCGCTTACCTCAAGAAGCTGCGCCAGAACGTGCAGGTCTATACCAAGAGCGGCGGCGGCGGCACCTTGCCGGTCGGGCTCGGCCAGGCCGGCGGCGGCATCTTCTTCATTGTCGACGCGCTCGAGACCAGGGCCAAGGGCTACGACGTCGTGATCAGCTTTCCCAAGGAGGGGATCGGCACCTCGGCCGAGGCGATCGCCCTGATCAAGGGCGCCAAAAACCCGGTCGAGGGCAGGAAGTTGATCGACTTCGCCACCAGTGCGGCGATGCAATCCAAGCTCGCCGAGCACAAGGTCAACTTCGTGCCGGCCAATCCCGACGTGAAGACCGATCCGGCGCTGGCCGAGATTCTGAAGGGCGCCAACATTTTCCCGATCGACGACGAATATGCCGGGGCCAACCGCAAGCGCATCGTCGACCGCTGGATCAAGGAAGTGCTCGGCCCGCAGTAAATGGCGAGCCGGCGCATGGGAGAGGGGCGACGGATCCTGCGCGATCCGGCGCTGCTCGGCGCTCTCGCGGTCCTGTGGCTTCTGCTGGCGCTGTTCGTCCTTTATCCGCTGGCCGAACTTCTGATCCGCGCCTTCAGCGACGAAGGCCGCTTCACCCTGGAGCCACTGCTGTCGAGCGTCTCGGATGCGGGCCATCGGTCGGCGTTCGTGAACAGCCTGATCCTGGCCGCGACCGTAGGCGCGCTCGGCACCGCGCTCGGCCTCTTGTTCGCACTCACTGCCACGCGCGCCGGCCTCGGCCGGCACTGGCTGACCGCGCTCGATGCCGCGGCGCTGCTGCCATTGGTCTCGCCGCCCTTCACCACCTCGATCGCGATCATCTTCTCGTTCGGACCCAAGGGCTTCATCAGCCACCACCTGCTTGGCTTGGACAACGTCAGCGCCTACGGCTTCTGGAGTACCGCGCTCGCCGAAACGCTGACCTATTTCCCGATCGCCTACCTGACATTGCGGCCGATCCTGGCGGCGATCGATTCCAATCTCGAAGAGATGGCGTTCAGCCTCGGCGGCTCGCGCTGGCGCATCTTCCGCACCGTCACCCTGCCGCTCTGTGTGCCGGGCTTCGCCAACGCCTTCCTGCTGTTGTTCGCGGCTTCGCTTGCCGACTTCGCGACGCCGCTGATCCTGGCCGGCAACAGCTTCGCCGTGCTGCCGACCCAGGCCTACCTGCAGATCACCGGCATGTTCGACTTCAAGGGCGGCGCCGTGCTGTCGCTCATGCTGCTCGTGCCCGCGATCGGCGTCTATCTGCTGCAGCGCCACTGGGTGGGGCGGCGCACCTACGTCACGGTCACGGGCAAGGCCGGACAGCGGTCGCGTACCCGTGCGGTGGCTCCCTGGGCCTCGGTGGCGCTGGCCCTCGCCAGCTTCCTGGTCGCCGCCGTGATCCTCTATTTCTATGCCCTGCTGCTCTATGCCTCGCTTGTCGTGGCCTTCGGCGCCAACGAGACCTTCACATGGCGGCACTATCACGTGATCTTCACCGAGGGCCTGCCGGCGATCCGCGACACGCTGATCATTGCCCTGATCGGCATGCCGCTCGGCGGGTTCTACGGCGTGCTGGTCGGCTACCTGATTGCCCGCAAACGCTTTCCCGGCCGGCAGGCGATGGAGATCGTTTCGATGATCAACTACGCGCTGCCAGGCACCATCGTCGGCATTGCCTACCTGATCGCCTTCAACGATCCGCCCCTGGCGCTGACCGGGGGCGTCATGATCATCGTCGCCTGCTATGTTTTCCGCTACAGCCCGACCGGCATCCGCGCGACCGTGGCGCTGTTGCAGCAGATCGACCGCAGCATTGAAGAGGCCTCCGCCAGCCTGGGCGCCGGCACCGCCGAGACCTTCCGTCGTGTGACCTTGCCCTTGATCACGCCGGCCTTCTTCGCCGGCCTCGGCGTCGTCTTCATCCGTTCCATGACCGCGATCAGTGCCACCATCTTCCTGGTGTCGCTCAGCTGGACGCTGATCACGGTGCGCATCCTGGAAAACATGACCGAGCTGTCGCTCGGGCCGGCCGCGGCCTTCTCGGTGTTCGTGATCGTGGTGGTGTTCGCGGTGGTGGCGGCGCTCAGTGCCCTGCTGGGGCGGCTGCGTACGCCGGCCGCCGGCGCGGCCGCCCGCAGCCTGCTGGGAGGGTGATCGTGGCGGCTATCGAACTGACCGGCATCTCCAAACGCTTCGACCACACGGTCAAGGGTGAGGTCTATGCCGTGCGCGACGTCAGCCTGACGGTCGCCGAGGGCGAGCTGCTGACGCTGCTGGGACCGTCAGGCTGCGGTAAGTCGACGACGCTGCGCATGATCGCGGGCTTCGAGGAGCCGGACGAAGGCCGCATCTCGATCGGCGGCACCGACGTCACGCACGTCCTGCCCAACAAGCGTGGCATCGGCTTCGTGTTCCAGAATTACGCGCTGTTCCCGCATCTCACGATCTTCGAGAACGTGGCCTATGGCCTGCGCGTACAGGGCAAGGCAGAAGCCGACATCGCGCGCGCCGTGAGCGAGGTGCTGGCGCTGGTCGGTCTGGCCAATTACGAGCGCCAGCAGCCGCACCAGCTGTCGGGCGGCGAACAACAGCGGGTTGCGCTGGCCCGAGCCGTGGTCTTCCGGCCGCGCGTGCTGCTGTTCGACGAACCGCTCAGCAACCTCGACGCCAAGCTGCGCGTGGAAATGCGCGAGGAGATCCGCTCCCTGCAGAAGCGCATCGGCATCACCACGGTCTATGTCACGCACGACCAGGAAGAGGCGATGGCGATTTCCGACCGCATCGCCGTGATGGATCGCGGCCAGGCGGTGCAGCAGGGCACCG
>CAWUOG010000022.1:0-19566 GCA_963923875.1 uncultured Alphaproteobacteria bacterium | reverse complement strand
CGTCATCGTCCTCGGAGACGGCGACAAGGAACGGCTCGACGACGGAGAAGCCCTCAACCTGCCCCCGACGCAGCAGGATCGCGGCCTCACGCTCGCCATGCGCCACGACGGCGCCGGCCAGACTGGTGGTCCAGTCGCCGGCCTCGTCGAGGAAGACCACGACGCCATCGCCGAGGCGATTGGCGGACACAACCTGCAGGTCGCCGCTGATGTTCTTGGCCATGTTACGAAACCTTTGCGAGGAGAAGTTCGGCGCGCGAGGCGGCCCGTGCCGCGACCTCGCCCGCGATGATGAGACTGGGACCGGCGTCGCCGCGTTTGGTGTGAGCGGCGGCGAGCCGCGCCAGGTCGATAAGCGATCCCTTCGAAACGCGTTCATCGGCCCGCGTTCCGTTCTCGACGATGGCGACCGGCGTCTTGGGGTGGAGACCGGCGCCCAGCAGGCGATCGCGCACGGCGGCGGCTTCGCGCACGCCCATGTACACGACGTAGGTGTGGCCCTCGGCTGAGCCGCCCTTTGAAGCATGGCCGGTCAGGAAGGTGACCGACGACGCGATACGGCGGTCGGTGAGCGGCACGTCTACCGAGGCCGCGACGCCCAGCGCCGCGGTGATGCCGGGAACCACGGAAAACGGCAGGCCGGCAGCGCGGAGCGCATCGACCTCCTCCGCCCCGCGGCCGAATACGAACGGATCACCTGCCTTGAGGCGGACGACGGTCTGGCCGGCACGCACACGGCGGACCATCTCCGCCTCGATTTCGCTCTGTCCCAGTCCGGTAGCCGCGCCGGCACGCTTGCCGACGGAGACGAACTCAGCATCGCGCCGGGCCCGCGCCAGGATTCTCGATGGCACCAGCGCGTCGTGCAGGATGACGTCGGCATCCTGCAGAAGTTGCGCGGCGCGCAGTGTGAGAAGATCCGGATCCCCGGGCCCCGCGCCCACGATATGGGCGATGCCGACCGGCTTCAGGCCACGGCGGGCATCGTTCAACTCGGCGAGCGCGGCGCGGCGGGCGCCGGAATCATCGCCGGCCAGGGCGAGCTCGGCGGCCGGTCCCTCGATCAGGCGGCGCCAGAAATTCCGGCGCTCGGCCGGCTGGAGTATCAGGGCATTGGCCTGGGCGCGGAAGGTCTGGGCGAGCCGCGCCAGCACGCCGATGCGCTCAGGCAGCAGTGCCTCGATACGGCCGCGCAGAATCGTCGCGAGCGTCGGCGAAGCACCGCCGGTCGACACCGCCACCACGACGTCGTCGCGATCGACGATGGCCGGCATGATGAAATCGCTCATCTGTGGCCGGTCGGCGACGTTGACCGGTACGCCCACGGACTTGGCGATTCTCTGGGCCTCCGTGTCTCGCTCGAGATCACCGGTGGCGACCAGAACGGCAACGGCGGCACGAAGATCGGCGGGCTGGACCTTCGCAACCTGGCGCACATCGGCGCCGGCGGACCCGGCGAGCGCGATGCGGCGCTCGGCCATCGCGCCGGTGCCGACCACCACCACCTTTCGGCCGGCGAGGTCGAAGAAGAGCGGCAGGTGCTTCATGAACGCAGTCCCCGAACGTGGTCGGTTCAGGAGACGAGGTAGCGCAGCAGCACGTTCAGGCCGAGCATTGCCACGCCCTGCCCGGCAGCGATCAGCCAGAGCGAGGCGGTGGGGTGGTGGTCGAGGAACTGCAGCATGACGGTACTCCCGATCGAGGTACTTCGATCTGGCCCGTCTTCGCACATTCGCCATGGCGGGGTTTGCCGAAGGTTTTTGGGCTTCCGGCAAATCCTTTTGCCCGACACCCCCGGGGGAGAATTTTTCGCTTCCCGGGGCTTTTTCGCCCCCTTGAAGGCGATCGATCCGCACCTAAATCTCGGGTGTCAGCCGTGCCCATCCCGGGGCGGCGACATCGGACATCGCTCACCGGAGGATGACTAAAATGCGTGGTTTCGACTATTCGCCGTTCTACCGTGCCACCGTCGGCTTCGACCGGGTCTTCGACCTGCTCGACAACGCTGCGGGCCAAAATCCCGGAAACGGCTACCCCCCGTACAATATCGAGAAGGCCGGCGACAACGCCTACCGGATCGTCATGGCCGTGGCCGGCTTCTCCGAGGCGGAACTCAATCTGACCCAGAAAGAAAACGAACTCCTGGTCACCGGCCAGAGCGCGCCGAATGCCGACGAGGGCAAGGAGTACCTTTATCGCGGCATCGCGGGCCGCAACTTCGAGCGCCGCTTCCAGCTCGCCGATCACGTGAAGGTCGCGGGCGCGAAGCTCGCCAACGGCCTGCTCACCATCGAGTTGGTGCGTGAGATCCCGGAGGAGAAGAAGGCCCGAGCGATCGCCATCGAGACGCAGGTCAAGCCGGCCCTCACGAACTAGGCATCGGACTGCAGGAGACGTCTCCGATCGGGGGCGCCGCGGTAAATCGCGGCGCCCTTTTTCATTGCGCGCCCCCTTTTCATGGCGCCCATGGCGCGCCTGCCCTCCTTCGTGGCGCAAATGAGGCGGGAACTTCGGTGTCCCGATCATTCCTTCCGGCGCGGCGATCATGGCTGCCCTGCGGGAGCAATCGTACATAGCGCGGCAGAAGGATCGTCCGCGTGGACGGTCCAGCGATCCGGAGGGAAGAATGAACGCCATTTCCCCGTCTGCCGACACCGCCAAGTACCTGCGCTGCATCGAGGCCTCCAAGGCCGGGCGTTGGGAGCTCGACCGCGACGTCATCCGCGGCCGAACCTTCGACACCCGGAACAAGTATCTTCCGGACGGCCTGTCGCTGGTGCATGAGCTCGCGCTACCGGACGCCGAAGCCCGGCTGATCAGCCAGATCCAGGGGCGGACCTACGCCAACGTCTTCGGCCTGGTCGAGCGCTTCATCACCGCCAAGCTGATCGAGGTCGGCCGCGACCATACGCTTGGCGACCAGCATGCGCTCGAGGCGCTGGTGCGTTTCAGCGACGAGGAGATCAAGCACCAGGCGATGTTCCGGCGAATCGAGGAGATGATCGGAGGCGTCATGCCGGCCGGCTACCGCTTCGACGTGGATCCCGACGCGGTGGCACGTGCGGTGCTGTCGCGCAGCACTTGGTCGGTCCTGATGCTCACCCTGCACATCGAACTGTTCGTGCAGTTGCACTACCGCGAGAGCATCGCACCCGACCGGGCGCTCTCGGACCTGTTCAAGGATGTCTTCCTTCATCACTGGCAGGACGAACGTCAGCACGCTGTGCTCGACGAGCTGGAACTAAAGCGGCTCGACGCCACGCTCGGTGAGGAAGAGCGAGACCGCGGCGTCGACGACTTCATCGACCTCGTGTCGGCGGTCGACGCCCTGCTGCAGGTTCAGGCGGCGTCCGACGCGGCGTACTTCTCCACCGTCTGCGGCCGCCGCCTGGCGACTGCGGAAGCCGAGGCAATCGGCCGGCATTTCCTGAAGGCCTATCGCTGGCAGTACATCCTGTCCGGAGCCAGCCACCCCCACTTCCAGCCGATCCTGAAATCGCTGGTGACCGGAGCGCAGTTGGCACGCATCACGGCCGCCGTCGGCACCCTCGCCTGACGGGCCCATCCGACGGGACCGTGTGTCCATCCATCGCACCTCCCGATTTCGCTGGGGAGTTGCGGGACGGGGCGCCGCGACGGGTCGCGGCGCCCTTTCGTGCTAGGCTTCGTATGCTCCGGCGCAGCCGCGCCGAAGCCCAGCCTGGAGACCGCGACTATGGCCGTGCTCAACGCACAACTCACCCACTTCGGCATTCATGCCATCGATCTCGATCGCATGGTCGACTTCTATACCCGCGTCATGGGCTTCGTGATCAGCGACCGCGGCCAGGCACGGTCGGGGGCCAACGTCGTTTTCATGACGCAGAACCCGGAATGCCATCACCAGTTCGTGCTGTTCGACGGCCGGTCGAAGGATGTCACCTATAATCCGGTGAATCAGATCTCGTTCCGGCTCGATTCGATCGACACGCTGAAGGGCTACCGCGAGGCGCTGCGCAAGGCGGGCATAGCGCCCGAGCGCGTCACCGACCACGGCAATGCCTGGGCATTCTACTTCCGCGATCCAGAGGGCAATCCGGTCGAGATGTATTGCGACACGCCGTTCTATACGCCGCAGCCCTGCGGCGAGCCGCTGGACCTCGATCAGTCCAACGACGAGATCCTGCGCCGCACCGAAGCGATGTGCCGCAGCCGTCCGCGCTTCATGTCGCGGGAGGCCTGGATGCAGAGCATCCAGGCCAAACTCGACACGCGGGTGTAGCCCTCGCCTATTTGGCGTACTTGCCGCCGGTCTGCGGCGTGTGAGGGCCCTCGCCGCCTTTGTCCTTGTGCTGTGACCGCGTGGTACGCGCCCAGGTACGCTTCAGCTCGTCCTTCACGTTGAAAGTCAGCGTGCCGACCTTCTCGATGGTCAGCTCGACCTTGTCGCCGTCCATGAAGGAATGCAGGCCGCGGTGATTGGTGCCGGTGGCAACGACATCGCCCGGCTCCAGTGGATGGATACTGCTCAGCCATTCGATGACGCGCGGGATCTGGTGCGCCATGTCGTCGGTGTTGAACTTCTGCATCGTCGTGCCGTTGTTCTTGAGCTCGATACCGAGCTTCTGAGGATCGGCGATCTCGTCGGCCGTCACGATCCAGGGACCGAGCGGGCAGAACGTGTCGCGCGACTTCATCTGGAAGAAGACGTTGCCCGGCGGCGGCAGGCCGCGGGCGGACCCGTCGATGAAGCAGGTGTAGCCGAAGATGTACTGCTTGTAGTCGGCCGCCTTCACGTTGACCGCACGCTTCGAAATGATCAGCGCCAGTTCGGCCTCGCCTTCGAAGATGGTGGCGGGCACGTCGGGCAGCACCATCGTGTCGCCATTGCCGATCACGCAGCTCGACGCCTTGTGGAAGGCGTTGATCGCGGGCTTCTCCTTGAGCGTGCCGTCTTCCATATAGTTGACCGCCATGCAGTCGATGTTGCCGGGCCGTGGCACCGGCGCGCGCAGCCGGACGCTGGAGAGCGCCACGCCCTTGCCGGCGTTCGCGGCGGCTTCGAGCTTGCCCTTGTATGTACCCCAATGCTCGATCACGCCGGCGATCAGGTCACGGGTGTCGCGGTGCGGCAGGTCCTTCGCCGCATCGGTTACGTCGACAACCTGGTCGCCCTTCACGACACCCAGGCGGAAATCGTTGAAATAACAAAGCTTCACTTCTTTTCTCCCTTTTCGAAGACTTCCTTGGCGACGCCCGCCGCCGACATTGCCGTCGGCCAGCCGGAATAGAACGCCATGTGGGTAATCAGCTCGGCGATCTCGTCCCGCGTCACGCCGTTATCGAGGGCGCGGGCAAGATGGCCCTTCAGCTGTTCGGTGCGGTTCATCGCCACCAGGCCGGCGCAGGTGATCAGGCTGCGGTCGCGCTTGGAGAGGCCAGGCCGCTCCCAGACATCGCCGTAGACCACCTTCTCGGTAAGGTCGATGAGTTTGGGCACGACGGCCCGGACATGCTCGCGCGCGGGGTTCGCCGCGGCGGGTGGTTTGGACATTTCTTCTCCTACCCGGTTACTGGTTCCGTTCAGACGCTGGATGGGCTGCTCGCCGTCACGGGCTGGCATGTCCCAGGAAGCGATCGGGCGGGCGCTCGCCCCACTGCGACTGGAAGCCCTCCTCCGCGCTCAGCACGTTGCCGCCATTGGCCGCGTTGAGACGGTCGGTGTCGGCCCAGCGCTCGTGCACGCGGCCCCACGGATCGCACCAGTAGTCGAAGACCTGACTGCCGAGCAGATGCCGCCCGATGCCCCACATGTGGTCGTACTTGCCCAGCCGCTTGAGGTACTCGTGATCCTGGAAGACGCTGTCGATGTCCTGGACCTCGTAGGAAACGTGATTGAGGCCGACCTTTTCGTTGTGCACGCAGAACAGCACGTGATGATCGACATACTCGGCGCCGCGGTCGAGCCGGCTGAAGCCGCCGATGATGTTGTCCTTTTCGCCGGCATAGACATCGTCGGAGCGCAGCATGCCCAGCGTGCCGCGGAACCAGGCCAGCGTCTCCTTCACTTTCGGGGTCGAAATCACGCCGTGGCCGATGCGCTGGATCGCCGTCGGCGACTTCGAAAGACGCATCACCTTGCCGGCGCGGCGTACCGGCTCGCGGGCACTGTTGAGCTCGTCGCGTGCCACCTTGATCGGGGCCAGCGACTGCATGCCGTGAATGACCTCGATCTGGTAGCCGTTGGGTTCGGTCAGGCGGACGCGCTTGCCGCCGCCCGGCTCGTCCAGCGTTTCGATGCCCGAGGCGCCCGGCAGCTTTGCCGCGCGCTTGAGGTCGTCCTCATTGGCGACATGGTAAGCGAAGCCGATGAAGCGCGTGCCGCCCTTGTGCGCGGCGTGCAGGTGATGCCGGCCGTCGGCGCCGCGCATATAGAGCGCGGTCGGCGTACGCTCGGCGCGCACGAGGCCGAAGTGGGTGAGGAATTCCTCCATCGCGTCGAGATCCGGCGCCTCCATGCGCGGGAACCCGAACTCGGCCGCCTTTATTCCTTCCATCTGCTCCTCCGCCGGTTCCTATTTGCTCGCCTTGAATTTGTCGGGCAGTCGCTCCTCGTTGCCGAGAGCCACGCGCCGCACACCTTCGCTGTCCGGACTGGCCGGGAAGCCGTCGTTCGACCGCGGCGCCGGCACCTCGACCACCTTGTTGGAGAGCCGGCCAATGCCGCTCACTTCGACGTCGATGGTATCGCCGACATCGAGCGGGCGGGAATTCGCGGGCGTCCCGGTCAGCAGGATGTCGCCCGGCAGGAATGTCATGTGGCGCGCCAGGTCGGCGATCAGGTAGCCGCAGTCGAAGATCTGCTCGCTGATCGCGCCCTCCTGGACCATCTTGCCGTTGCGGTACGAGCGCAGCACCGACTGCCGGACATCGACGCCCGACACGACGCCGGGACCGATCGGACAGAAGCCGTCCATGCCCTTGACCCGCAGCATCGAGCCCGCGTCGGTGTCGCGGAAGTCGTGACAGCCGAAATCGTTGGCCGGCGCGAAGCCTGCGATGCAGTCCCATGCCTCCTCGCGCGTGACGTTGCGCGTGGGTTTGCCGAACACGACGGCCATCTCGCCCTCGTAGTTCACGTACTTGTAGCCCGCCGGCCGGATCAACTCGCCGCCATGGGCGTTGAGCGCCGTCAGCGGCTTCTGGAAGTAGGTCGGTGTCTTGGGAGGCACGCGCGTGTTGTTGAATTCGTAGTAGCGCGAGATGTAGTTCACGTGCACGCAGACGATCTTGGTCGGCAGGCACGGCGGCAGATGGACCACGTCCTTCTCGGCGCACGAGCGGCCGTCGGCAAACACGATCCTGCCGTCCCTGAACTCGCACCAATGCTCGCTGCCCTGCCAGATCACCCGGCGAACCTCGCGACGCTTGCCCTCCAGTACGCTCATCTCGTCCGTCCTCCCCCTACTTCCCGGCCTGCTCGATCGCACGCCACACATTCTGGGCGGTCGCGGGCATCGCGACGTCCTTCACGCCGAGCGGCGCCAGTGCGTCGAGAACTGCGTTCATGACCGCCGGCATGGCGCCCACGGTGCCGGCCTCGCCCGCGCCCTTGGCGCCCAGCGGGTTGTATTGCGTCGGCACCGGATTGGACTTGATCTCCATGCTCGGCAGCATGTCGGCGCGCGGCATGGCGTAGTCGAGGAAACTTGCGGTCAGCAGCTGGCCGCTTTCGCTGTCCCACACCACCTGTTCGCTCAGGATCTGGCCGACGCCCTGGGCGACGCCGCCATGGATCTGGCCCTTCAGCCCGATCGGGTTCATCACCGTGCCGACATCGTCGACCACGGCATAGCGGTCGAGGCGGACCTCGCCGGTGTCGGGATCGACCTCGACCTCGCAGATATGACAGCCGTTGGGATAGGTATCCTTCTGGCCGAGATAGGTCGCGTTCTCGTACAGGCCGCCCTCGAAGCCCTTGGGCCACTTGGTCGGATTGAAGGCCGCCATGGCGACCTGCTTCAGCGATACGTTGCGGTCGGTCCCCTTCACGCGATAGTTGCCGTCGGCGAACTCGATGTCCTGCTCGCCAGCCTCGAGCAGGTGACCGGCGAGCTTGCGTCCCTTCTCGATCACCTTGCCCGCCGCCAGGTGCAGCGCCGAGCCGCCGAGCACGGTCGAGCGCGAGCCGTTGGTGCCCATGCCGAAGGCGACGCGGTCGGTATCGCCGTCGATATACTGCACGTCGTTGGGATCGATGCCGAGCCGCTCGTTGAGGATCTGCTTGAACATCGTCTCGTGGCCCTGGCCTTGCGCCTTGGTGCCCATCAGCAACGCCGCCGTGCCGCTCGGATTGAAGCGGACCTCGGCATATTCCGGCTGGGCGGTGCCTGCCGCCTGCTCGATCGCATTGACGATTCCCAGCCCGCGCAGCTTGCCCCGCTTCTTCGACTCCTCGGCGCGCTTGGCGTAGCCCGCGACGTCGGCGAGCTTGAGCGCCATGTCCATGTTCTCCTCGAACTTGCCGCAGTCGTAGAACGGCCCCACCGGGCTCTGATAGGGCAGCGCCGATTCGGGCAGGATGTTCTTGCGGCGAAGCTCGACCCGGTCGACGCCGAGCTCGCGCGCGGCGTCATCGATCAGCCGCTCGATCAGGTAGATCGCCTCCGGACGCCCGGCGCCGCGGTACGGCGCCGTCGGATTCGTGTTGCTGAGCACGCCGATCACGTTGATGTAGGCGGTCGGGATCCGGTAGACGCCGAGCACCGTGCCGATCATGCCGAACGGCGACAGAAGATTGCGGTCGGAGCCGACATAGGCGCCGATGTTGGCCAGCATCTCGAGCTTGAGTGCGACGAACTTGTTGTCCTTGTCGAGCGCCAGCGTGATCTCGCCGATATTGTCTCGGCCGTGCTCGTCGGCCATGACCGCCTCGGAACGCTCGCAGGTCCACTTGACCGGCCGCCTGAGCTTCTTCGCGGCCCACAGCGTCAGGCGATGCTCGACATATTGCCAGCCCTTGGTGCCGAAACCGCCACCGACGTCCTGGGCGATCACGCGCATCTTGCTCTCGGGCACCTTGAAGACGTTCTGCGCCAGCATGTTGCGCACGCGATGGGGGTACTGCACGTCGGCGTAGAGGGTGAGCCTGTCCTCGCCCGGGTCGTAGACGCCGAGCGTGCCGCGCGGCTCCATGTACTGGGCGTGCACGCGCGTGATGACGTAGCGCCGCTTGACGACCCTGGCGGCCGAGGCGATCGCGGCCTCGGTGTCGGCCTTCTTGCCGCGCTCGACGTTGTTGGAGATGTTGTCGGGACAGTCGTCCCAGACGGCAGGCGCGCCGGGCTTCACCGTGTCCGCCGTCTGCGTCACCGAACGGATCGCCTCGTAGTCGATGTTGACCAGCTCGGCCGCATCCTTGGCCTGGGCCAGCGTGTCGGCGACCACCATGACGACCGGATCGCCGACATAGCGCACGCGATCGGTGACCAGCGGCGGGCGTTGCGGCGCGTACATCGGCTTTCCGTCCGGACGCTTGCGCGGCATGTTGGCCTTGGGCATGCCCAGCCCGTCGGCCTTGACGTCGTGGCCGGTCAGCACCGCGACGACGCCGGGCGACTTCTTCGCCGCTTCGACGTCGATCGAACGGATATTGGCGTGGGCGTGGGGCGAGCGCACGAACACGGCATGGGCCTGGCCAGGCAGATTGACGTCGTTGACGAACCGGCCCTGCCCGCGCAGCAGGCGCGGATCCTCGAAGCGCAGGACGGGTTGGCCGATACCGTATTTGCTCATGACGCTGTGACTCCCCAAAACGTTCCGAACTTTACGACTGGTTCACGACATGGGCGAGCGGTCCCCAGCGCGACATGTCTGCTTCGACGCGGGCGCGGAACTCCTGCGGCGTCGTCACCCGCGTGTCATTGCCCAGTTCCTCGAGCTTGCCCTTGACGGCGGGATTGGCCATCGCGCGGACGATGGCGGCATGGAGCTTGTCGCGAATTTCGACCGGCAGTCCTGCAGGCGCTGTGAATCCCAGCCACGACACGACGTCGTAGCCCGGCACGATCGTCTCGGCGACCGTCGGCACGTCGGGAAATCCCGGATGGCGCTCCTTCGACGTGACGGCGAGAGCCCGCAGCTTGTCGGTCTTGATCAGCGGCTGGGCGTTGGAGAACGTCACGACATGCATGTCGAGCCGGCCGCCGATGAGGTCGTTGTACGGCGCGCCGATGCCGCCCTTGTAAGGGACGTGGGTCATCTTGGCGCCGACCTGCGACAGCATGAGTTCCATGGCCATGTGCAGGGTCGAACCGACACCCGAAGTACCGTAGGTCAACTTGCCCGGCTCGCGCTTGGCCTCGGCGATATAGTCCGCCAGTGTCTTGAAGCGCGAATCGGGCGCCACGGTGAATACGAACGGGAAGCGCGTGACGATTCCGATGAAGTCGAAATCGCGCAGCAACTGGTAGGACAAGGTCTTGTCGGTCGCCGAGACCACGGCCTGCCCGCCGGTCATCAGGTAGATGACCTGTCCATCGGGCTTCATCCGGGCGACCTGGCTCGCGGCCAGACGCTCGGCCGCGCCCGGCTTGGGCTCGATCACGATCTGCACGCCCAGGGTTTCGCTCAACCCGGGCGCCAGGTGGCGCGCAATCGTGTCCGGGTTTGAGCCGGCGTCGTAGCCGTGAATCAGCCGGATCGGCTGCGACGGCCACGCCTGGGCGCGAACCAGTGCGGGTGTGGCGAACGGGGCGGCGGCAAGGGCTACGAGAGCGGTGCGACGACTGACGGCCATGCAATGCCTCCTATCGGCTCCTGGTGCGGCGCGCGCGGCGGCCGCTCTCCATCGTCAGGCCGGGAACTTCCGAGGCGGCCTGCTCGACGGTGGTGCGGATGTGCCGCTCGATCAGCGCGCAGGACGCGTCGATGTCGCGCGCCAGAACCGCATCGCGCAGATCGAGGTGCTCGTTGCGCCGGCGCGAACGCGCATGGATCATCGTCAGCCAGTGATAACGCCGCGCCTGGTCGAACAGCTCGCTGCGGAAATGCAGCGACCAGGGCGAGGTGCAGGTGGCCACGAGCGCGTCGTGGAAGCGCTTGTGGCGCTTGCCCCACTCGCGCTTGACGCTCACCGGGTCGTCGGTCTTGGGCGGCGCCAGCTTGCTCAGCAGGAAGTAGGAGCTGACGATCTCCGCCTCCCATGCGTCGGTGCCGTGCCGGATCGCATCCGCCAGCGTGCGCGTCTCGAGATAGACCCGCAGTTCGGAAAGATCGAGGAAATCGGCCAGCGAGATCGGCGCCACCGCGAAGCCGCGGCCGGCCTCGGTGCGCGCGAGGCCCTCCGACACGAGGTGCGACAGCGCCTCGCGCAGGGTGCCGACCGAGGTCTTGTAGCGCTGCCGCAGATCGCCGAAGCGCAGGCGCTGGTCGGGCTTCAGCACGCAGCACAGAATGTCCTCGCGCATCTGGCGCAGGATGTCGAAGGTGGCAGCGCCCTCGCTCAGTACGTCCTGCGGCGCGGTCGTCGCGGCAGCGCGCTCAACGGTACCGAGGGGCATTTTCAGGATCCTGGCCGTGGGCATCTCGAATGCTCCTTCTCTAGACGCCTAGGTAGGCTTCGCGGATGTGCGGCTGCGCCATCAGGTCGGCCGGCAGGCCCTCGCTGACGATCCGGCCCTGCTCCAGCACATAGGCCCGGTCGGCAATCTCCAGGGCCTTCAGCACGTTCTGCTCGACCAACAGCACTGCCGCGCCGTCGTCGCGTACGCGCGCAATGATGTCGAACATGTCGTCGACGATGGTCGGCGCAAGGCCGAGCGACGGCTCGTCGAACAGCACGATGCGCGGCTGCGCCATCAGGGCGCGGCCGATCGCCACCATCTGTTGCTGGCCGCCCGACAGTTCACCCGACAGCTGCCCGCGCTTGTCGCGCAGGATGGGAAACAGCCCGTAGACCCGCTCGAGCGACCGGGTCCGCGAGGCGCGGGCCGCCGGCAGGTAGCATCCGAGCTCGAGGTTCTCCTCGACCGACATCTTCGGGAACAGCCGCCGGCCTTCGGGTACCAGCGCGATCCCGTGCCCGCAGAACTGGTGTGCCCGGACCCGCGTCATGTCGGTGCCGTCGAAGCGCAGTTCGCCCTGCCGGCAGCGCAGCAGTCCTGCGATGGTGTTGATCAGGGTGGTCTTGCCCGCGCCATTGGGACCGATCACCGAGACGATCTCCCCGGAGGCGACCCCGAGCGACACGCCCCACAGCGCCGGCGCGTCGCCGTAGCCGACATGAAGGTCGCGCACCTCAAGCAACATAGGCTTTGCCCAGGTAAATCGAGACGACGCGGGGATCGCGCATGACCTCGCGCGGCGCGCCGAGCGCGAACAGCTTGCCCTCGTTCAGCACCGCGACCCGGTCGGACAACTCGACCACCGCCCGCATCAGGTGCTCGACGAACACGATGGTGGCGCCCTGCGCGCGGATGGCGCGGATCAGCCGGATCGCATTGTCGACTTCCGCCGGATTGAGGCCGGAGAGCACCTCGTCGAGCAGCAGCAGCTTGGGCCGCGCCGCCAGCGCCCGCGCAAGCTCGAGGAACTTGCGCTCGTGCAGGTTCAGTCCGGCCGGCAGAACGTCCTCCTTGCCGGCAAGGCCGGTGAAGGCGATCCAGTGCAGCGCCTCGTCGCGGATCTCGGCAGTGCTGCGCGGCGGGCCGCCGAAGGTCGCCGCCAGGGCGACGTTCTCGAGCACCGTCATGTTCACGAACGGCCGTGGGATCTGGTAGGTGCGCGCCACGCCGCGCCGGGCGATGTCGTGCGCCGGCACGCGGCCGATCTCCTGGCCGTCGACGGTGATGGTGCCGCCGGTCAGCGGATAGAAACCCGAAATCACGTTGATCAGCGTCGTCTTGCCCGAGCCGTTGGGACCGACCAGGCCGAAGATCTCGCCCTCGCGGACTTCCAGGTCGACACCCGCCAGCGCCTGCAGTCCGCCGAAACGCTTGGTGACGCCCTTCACCTCCAGGAGATTGCGCGCCGTCCCGGAAACTCCGGTAACCCCGGAAACCGGCGCCGGCGCGGGTACCGCGACCGCAGGACGCGTCACCGCGCGTCCCGCCCGCCGCTTCGACAGCCACTTGCGCACCGCCGGCACGACGCCGTCGGGCAACCAGAGGATGGCCACGATCAGGATCAGGCCCACCAGGGCGCGGCCGATCATCGCCTCGCCGCCGCTGATGAATGCATAGAGCAGGCTGGTGATGAAGGCGGCGCCGATCGCCGGCCCCGCCCAGTGCCGCGAGCCGCCCAGCACGCTCATCAGCACGACGAACAGCGGCACGCTCAGTTCGAACGTTCCGGCCACGGTGAGAAAGCCGACATACATCGCATGCACGCCGCCCACCGCGCCGGCGAGGCCGGCCGACAGCCCGAAGGCGATCAGTTTGTAGCGGAAGGTCGGCACGCCCTTGGCCTCGGCGACATCCTCATCGTCGTGAATCGCGTAGAGCCCCATCCCGAGGCGCGAATGCGCAACCTTCCAGGCGATCAGCAGGGTCGCCACGCAGAGCACGAAGCCCAGCAGGTAGATCGTCCCGGTCGGCGTCGGCATGAGTGCCGGCAACGGCACGGCGCTCATGAACACGCCGCCGCCGCCGTCGATCGGCGTGTTCAGGATCACGGTCGCGATGACGAACGTCACCGCGAGCGTGAGCAGCGCGAACAGCTCGCCGCGCAGGCGGCGCAGGCGGAAGACGACGGCGCCGATGCCGACCGCCATGAGCGCCGGGATCGCCGCGGCCGCCGGCAGGGTGAGCAGGAACGGCACCCCGAACTTCGCCGACATCACCGCCGTCGTGTACATGCCCGCGCCGTAGAAGGCGGCATGGCCGAGGCTGAAATAGCCCGCGAAGCCGCTGAGCAGTGCCCAACTGGTGCTGAGCGACACCCAGAAGAAGACGAGATAGAGAAAGGAATCGTAGAAGGCCGGCAGGCGGGCCATCGGCAGCCCGGCCAGGACCAGGATGGCGAGCACGGCGCCGAGGCGCGGCAGATCGCGGGCCGGGTTCATAGCCAGTCCGGATCCCACAGCAGGATCACGATCAGCACCGAAAACGACACCACCGGCGCCCAGGCGGGACTGAGTACCGCCATGGCGAGAGATTCGCTGGCGCCAATCACGATGCCGGCGATCAGTGCCCCCAGCGGGTTGCCCAGCCGGCCGATGATGACGACGGCGAAGACGACGCCGAGATAGGCCCAGATCTGGGCCGGCGCCAGGGTCGCGATCAGCGCGATGAACGTTCCGGCCACGCCGGCATAGGCCGCGCCGATGCCCGACAGGAGATAGGCGAGCTTGCGGTGGTCGACGCCGTAGGCTGCAGCGATGTCGGCATCCTCGGCGGCCGCGCGCAGGGCCTTGCCGACATAGGTCTTGCGTAGCCACATCCAGGTGCCCCAGGCCAGCACCGCCGCGACGAGGCACAGCACCAGGTCGAGCACCGGGATGTAGAACGGACCGACTTTCAGGGAGGTCGTGGCGTAATGCGTCTCGTAGCGGCGGAAATCGGCCGTCCAGTGCAGCTGGATCGCGACCTCGAGAATTACCGCGAAGCTGAAGGTCATCAGCAGCGACGCGAGCTCGTTCACCTTGAAGCGGTCGAACACCCAATGCTGGGCCGCGCCGATCGCGAACATCAGCGGCACCACCAGCGCCGCCGACCACCACGGCGCCACGTGGTAGTTGGTGCCGAGTTCGTAGACGATATAGGCGGACAGGAACGCGAGCGCGAAGTGGCTGAGATTGACCAGCCGCAGCAGGCCCCAGCTCAGGCTGAGGCCCATTGCCAGCAGGCCATAGAGGCCGCCTGCCAGGACGCCGGAGATCAGCGCCTGGCCGAGGAGCGTCGCGCTCGGCATCGAAAGGTCAGGAGCCGATCAGCTTCACGCCCGGCGCCGCGAACTCCTTCGGCCACACGACCTTCCACTCCTTGTTCTGCACCTGCTTGATCAGCTGGGCGGCCGGGCCATGGTTGAACGGCCCGTCGAAGCGCAGCTTTCCGTACACCGTCTCGACGGTGTTCTTCTTGAGCCAGGCCGCGATCTTCTCGTCATCGAGCGAGCCCGCACCGTTCACGCCGGCCTCGAGAATCTGCCACTCCGAGACCATGCCGCAGGCCTGCGCATCGATCGTCGTGTAGGGCAGGTTCGCCTTGGTCGCGCGCTCCTTGAACTCGGCGGCGATGCGCTTCATGCCGGGCCGCGACATGAACGGCTCGTCCGGCTCGAGGAAGGTCGAGCACAGGGCCTTGTCGCCGTCGGGCGACAGGGCGAGCGGTCCCGGAGCCGGATAGAGATGGAAGTGGCTTTTCGGCGTGTAGTCGAGCTTGCGCAAGGACTCCAGCAGGAGATTGCTCTCCAGCCCGAGCGAGCCGACCCACAGGAAGTCGGCGTTGGCTTCCTTGACCCTCGCGGCGATGGCGCCGAAGTCGCGATTGCCCGATTCGTACTCGAGATAGAGCGCGACCTTCACGCCGCGCTTCTCGGCCTGCTCCTTCATGCCGAGCGCCATGAACTGCGCCGACGGGAACTTGCTGGTCAGCACGACCATCGACTTCGGCGGCGTCGGGAAAGTCGCGACCGCGTCGAGGATCACGTTGGGATAGGTCTTGTCCGGTTCCGGACCGAACGGCGTCGCCGGAAAGGCGCGGTCGTAAGTCTGCAGCTTGGGAATGCCCATGCTGCTCTGGATCATCACCTTGCCGTAGCGTTGCGCCACGCCCATCGCCGCCAGGATCGGCGCGGTCGCGTACGGCCCCTGGATCAGGTCGACCTTGTCGACGGTGATCAGCTTCTCGTAGAGGCTGCGCGCCACCTCGGGCTTCGACTGGTCGTCGAGCAGCACGTATTCGACGGGCCGGCCGAGCAGGCCGTTGCGGCTGTTGATTTCCTCGACCATCAGTTCGGAGGCGATCTTGTGGATCACCGCGGTCTGGGCAAGGAAGCCGGTCAGCGACAGCGTCCCGCCTACCCGCACCGGCTTGCCCGAGGGCGCCGCGCGCAGGATCGAGGGGGCCGCGATCGTCGCCGACGCGCCCACCATTCCGGCCAATACATGACGACGGCGCCAAGCGCCCACCCGTTCGACCATCGCTTCCTCCAAGCCGGCGCATTGTGTTGGCGCGCCGTTACGCCGAGAGTGGGATAACGCCCCGAACCTGTAAAACGCTTTTTTTCGAAAATTTCGCGACTTTCGAAATTGTCGCACGGGCGCCTCGGCGCGCCCCGCGATCCCTCAGCTGCCGGCGACCCCGAGCAGACGTTCCAGCGGACTTGCATCGCGCAGCAGCTCGGCACTGGGAGCCTCCAGCACGACCCGACCGCGTTCCAGGACGACGGCATGGTCGGTGATCGGCAGGATCTTGTGCGCGTGCTGCTCGACGATGATGCCGGTCATGCCCTCGTCGCGGAACAGCCGCGTCAGCACCCGCAGAAGTTCCTCGATGATGATCGGCGCCAGTCCCTCGGTCGGCTCGTCGAGCAGGAGCAGCCGCGGATTGGTCGCGAGCGCGCGGCCGATCGCCAGCATCTGCTGTTCGCCGCCCGACAGCGCACCGCCCGCATTGCCGCGCCGCTCCCGCAACCTCGGAAACAGCGCGAATATCCGCTCGAGCGTCCACGGACCGGGCCGCGCCACCGCGGTCAGGTTCTCCTCGACGGTGAGCGAGCGGAAGATGTTGCGCTCCTGCGGCACCCAGCCGACGCCCAGCGCCGCCCGCGCCTCGGGCGCCAGTGCCGCCATCTCGCGGCCGCCCAGGCGCAGCGAACCGGCAAAGCGCCGCGTCACGCCCACGATGCTGTCGAGCAGCGTGGTCTTGCCGACCCCGTTGCGCCCGAGCACCGCCAGCGCCCGCCCCTCGCCCAGGGTCAGCGAAATCTCCGACAGCACCACGGCGCGGCCGTAGCCGGCGCTCAGGCCCTCGATGGCCAGGAGATCAGCCATGGGCCACCTCACCATGACCGGCCTCGCCGAGATAGACGGCGCGCACCCTCGGATTCTTCGCAATCTCGTCCGGTGTGCCTTCGGCAAACAGCGCGCCGTCGACGAGGACCGAGATGCGGCGGGCGTAGCTGAACACCAGATCCATGTCGTGCTCGATCAGCAGCACCGAGACGTCCTCGGGCAGTGCCGCGATCGCAGTCAGGATGTCGCGCCGCTCGGCCTCGGGCACGCCGGCGGCCGGCTCGTCGAGCAGCAGGACCTGCGGATTGCAGGCGAAGGCGACCGCGATCTCGAGCAGCCGCTGCTTGCCGTAGGGCAAGGTCTCGGTGCGGACATCGAGCACGTCCCCCAGGCCGAAGCGCTCGGCGATCCCATCGATCTCGCGCGCAACCGCGGGATCGGCGCCAACCCGGCGGGACCAGGTGCCGCCCAACCGATGCCGCTCGCCCACCGCCAGCGCAAGCGTCTCGAGCGGCGTCAGGCTCTGGAACAGCTGGTTGATCTGGAAGGTGCGCACCAGGCCGCGGCGGACGCGGGCCTCGGGCCGCAGCCGCGTGATGTCCTCGCCCGCCAGCCGCACCGTGCCGGCACTGGGCGCCAGCACGCCGGTCAGCAGGTTCACGAAGGTCGTCTTGCCCGCGCCGTTGGGGCCGATCAGCGCCTGCCGCGCCCCGCGCTCCAGGGTGAAGGTGACGTTGTCGGTCGCCACGATGCCGCCGAAGCGCTTGCTCAATGCCGTGGTTTCGAGCGCCACAAGAGACCTGGATGTCATCGCCGGACCACCCAGCGCGTCAGCCGCTCCCGCCCGACCAGCGCCAGAGCGACCAGGAACAGCCCCATCCAGAACATCCAGAATTGCGGCGCAGTCGAGGACAGCACGTCCTGCAGGATCTTGAACACCAGAGCCCCCGCGATGCCGCCATAGAGCCAGCCCGGCCCGCCGATGATCAGCGCCAGCAGCACGTCGGCCGAGCGGTTGAACTCCAGCACTTCCAGCGAGACGTACGCCGTGGTCTGGGCGAGCAGCGCGCCGGCGGCGCCGGCATAGGCCGCGGCCAGCGTGTAGACCGCCATCAGCCGTCGGTTGACCGGCACGCCGAGCGCCGAGGCGCGCAAGGTGTTGCGCCGGATCGCCATCAACGACAGGCCGAACGGCGAATTCACGACCACGCGCGCCAGCAGGAACAGCACGAACAGCACCGTCAGGCTGTAGGCATAGGCGGTGCGCCCGTAGAGATCGAACTCGAAGCGGCCGAGCAGCGGGCCGACCGTCATGCCCTGCAGACCATCGGCGCCGCCGGTGTATTTCGTCAGGCTGTTGGCGAGTTCGTGCAGCACCAGCGAGACGCCCAGGGTCACCATGAGGCGCGTGAGATCGGTGCCGCGCAGCACCAGCAGGCTGGTCAGCAGGCCCATCAGGGCGGAAACACCGACCGCCACGGCGAGGCCGATCAGCGGATCGGGGGTCGCCGTCTTGCACAGGATGCCGGCGGCGTAGGCGCCCAGTCCGAAGAATGCGGCATGGCCCAGCGAGACGATGCCGGCATAGCCCAGGATCAGGTCGAGCGAGAGCGCGAACAGGGCGAAGATCGCCACCTCGTTCAGGATCAGGTGCTTGCCCGACGGCACGAACAGCGCACCGAACGCCACCAGCCAGAATACGATCTCCGGCCAGCGCCAGCGGGCACGCCGCTTCAGGCTTTCCGCGGCGTTCACCGGGCGCTCCTCATCGTGCTCTCGCAAACAGCCCGTTGGGCCGCACGATCAGCACCACGATCAGCACGACATAGATCACGAAGCCGCCCAGCGCCGAGGAGAGATAGTACTTGCCCGCGACGTCGGCGATGCCGAGCAGCAGCGAGGCGCAGAACGGCCCCGCGATGCCGGACGTGCCGCCGACCGTGACCACGATCAGGAAGTAGATCATGAACTTCAGCGGAAAGTTCGGATCGAGCCCCAGCAGTTCGACGCCGAGCGCCCCGCCCAGGCCGGCGAGGCCGGAGCCGACGGCGAACGTCGCCGCGAACACCAGGCCCACCGGGATGCCCAGCCCGCGCGCCACGCGGGCATCGTCGACCGCCGCCCGCAGGCGAGCACCGAAGCGGGTGCGCATCAGACCGGCCTGCAGCCCGATCGCCAGCGCGCCGCACAGCACGATGATGAAGGAGCGGTAGATGCCGACATTGACGCCCAGGATCTCGCGCCGGCCGCGCAGCCATTCCGGCAGGGTGATGTTGCGCTGGCTCGATCCCAGGATGTAGTCGGTCGCGGCCACCGCCATGAACACCAGGCCGATCGAGAACAGCACCTGCTCGAGGTGGCTGCGGCCATACATATGTATGTAGAGCGTGCGCTCCAGCAGCAGGCCCAGTGCCGCGGCGACGATGAACGCCGCCGGCAGGCAGAGCAGGAACGGCACCCCCGCCCTGTCCATCAGCAGCACGGTGGTGTAGCCGCCCGCCATGGCGAACGCGCCGTGCGCCAGGTTGACGAAGTTCATCAACCCCAAGGTCACGGCGAGCCCGCAGGCCAGCACGAACAGCAGCATGCCGTAGGCCACGCCGTCGAACAGGATGGTGGCCATGGCGGCTACG
>CAWUOG010000021.1:0-19920 GCA_963923875.1 uncultured Alphaproteobacteria bacterium | reverse complement strand
GGTCGCGCGAGGTCTGGTCGATGACCCTGATCGCAGCGCCGATGGCCTTCCTGTCGGGTGCGATCGGCCTGCTGGTCTCCTTCCATGCCGGCCTGCCCTCGGGACCGCTGATCGTGTTGATCGCCAGCCTGTTCTTCCTCGGTTCGCTGCTGTTCGGCAGCCGCGCCTCGGTGCGCGCGCGCCTGTCGCATCCGGTGCATCTGCGCGGTTAAGCTGCGCTCCATGACATTGGATACGAACGCGCAGGTGGCGCTTGCCGCACTCGCAATCGGCGCCGCCTTCGGCGCGCTCGCCCGCTGGTCGGGCTTCTGTTTGCGCGGCGCCGTCGAGGACGCACTGACCACGGCCAACGCACCGCGGTTGCGCGGTTTCCTCGCGGCCATGGTGGCCGCCCTCGTCGTTACCCAGGCCCTGGTCCTGATGGGCCGGCTCGATCTTTCAAAGGCGATCGTGCTGCCCGGTTCGCTGTTCTGGGGGGGCGCGCTGCTGGGTGGCGCGATGTTCGGGGTCGGCATGGTGCTGACCGGTGGCTGCGGTACGCGGCTGCTGGTGCTGGCCGCCAGTGGCAATCTGCGCTCGGTCGTTTCGTTCGTCGTCTTCGCCTTCGTCGCCTACGCCACCATCCGTGGTCTGCTCGCGCCGGCGCGCAGTCTTCTCTCCAGCCTGAGTTCGGTGGCCTTGCCGCGTCCGGTGTTGCCGCTGATGGTCGGTGGCGCGATCGTGGCCGCGGGCCTCGCCTTCATCGCCTGGCGCAAGGTGCCGGCCAAACACCTGATCGCGGGCGCGCTGATCGGCCTTCTGGTGCCGCTGGGCTATCTCGCCACCGGGGTGCTGGGGGCCGACGAGTTCGAGCCGGCGCAACTCGAAAGCCTCAACATGACGCGCGCCGGCGGCGATGCGCTGATGTATCTGCTGATCTGGACGGGAGCGAAGGTGAATTTCGGCATCGCCTTCACCGGCGGCATCCTGCTCGGCGCGTTCGCCGTTGCGGCAAGTCGCGGCGAGTTGCACCTCGTGGGCTTCGAGAAACCGACCGATATGGTGCGCTATGCCGGCGGCGCCGCATTGATGGGCGCGGGCGGCGTGCTGGCGCTGGGCTGCACGATCGGCAATGGTCTCACCGGCATGGCCTCGCTCGCGCCGACCTCGATCATCGCGCTGCCGGCCATGGTGTTGGCGGCGGCCGCGACCTTGAAATGGCGTTGGAGGAACAAGTGAACAGTCCGGTTGCAGGCGTGAGCCTCAAGAACGCGCAGGCCAACAACATCGCCATGCGTTACGCCGAGATCGGCAGCGGCCCCCTCGTGCTGTTTTGCCATGGATGGCCGGAGAGCTGGTACTCGTGGCGCCATCAGCTCACCGCCGTTGCCGCGGCCGGCTTCCGCTGCGTCGCGCCCGACATGCGCGGTTACGGCGGCACCGAGGCGCCGGAACCTATCGACCAGTACACCCTGATGCATCTGGTCGGCGACATGGCCGAGTTGGTGAAGGTGCTCGGTGAAACGAAGGCCATCATCGTCGGTCACGATTGGGGCGCGCCGGTTGCCTGGCATGCCGCGATGTGGCGGCCCGACCTGTTTCCCGCGGTCTGCGCGATGAGCGTGCCCTACGCACCGCCGGGCTATGTCGACATTCTCTCGGCGCTGGACAAGCTCGGCATCAACGACTTCTACCTGCAGTATTTCCAGAAGCCCGGCGTACCTGAGGCGGAGCTGCAGGCCGACATCAGGGGCGCGCTGCGCCGCCTGTACTTCACTGCCAGCGGCGATCTCGACGACACCAAGAAGGGCTTCGGCCGCCTGCCCGACGGAACCCTGCTCGGCAACACCGCCAATCCCGACAAGCTGCCGGCCTGGTTGAGCGAGGCCGACCTCGACTACTACACGCAGGAATTCTCCCGCACCGGATTCCGTGGTGGTCTCAACTGGTACAGAAACCTGCGCCGGAACTGGGAATTGGGTGGTCCGTGGCGCGGCCAGCCGATCCGCCAGCCCTCGCTGTTCATCGCCGGCGAGCGCGACGGTGTGCTGCGCTTTCCCGCGGCGCAGGCCCAGCTCGACGCCTATCCGAAGACCCTGCCCGGGCTGCGCGGCAGCCATATCCTGTCTGGCGCCGGCCATTGGGTGCAGCAGGAACGTCCGGACGACGTGAATCGGCTGCTGATCGAATTTGTGAGGGGACTTTAAGCAGGGCGCGCGTCGCCAGTCGCGTGTCCTGGTTAACTCACTCGAGCATCACGCCATTGGCGGGGCGCGCCCCCAGCCTACTTCTTGAGTTCGAACTTCAGGGCCGCGCCGTTCATGCAGTAGCGATCGCCGGTCGGCTGCGGGCCGTCCGGGAAGACGTGGCCGAGATGGCCGCCGCACTTGGCGCAGTGCACTTCGGTGCGCACCATGCCATGGCTCTGATCGACCGTGGTCTCGACGGCATTGTCCATCGGCGCCCAGAAGGACGGCCAGCCCGAGCCGCTTTCGTACTTGGTGTTGGAATCGAACAGTGCCTGGCCGCAGCCTGCACACAGGAACGTGCCCGTCCGCTTCTCGAAGTTGAGCGGACTGCTGCCCGGTCGCTCCGTGCCGTGGCAGCGCAGCACGTGGTGCTGTAGCGGATCGAGTTCCTTCTGCCACTCGGCATCGCTCTTCTGGATCCTTGAAGCTTCGTCCTTGGTAGCCATTTCGGACTCCCGTCAAACCAGGGTTCGCAATTCGTTGATCGCCACCGATAGCATGGCCAGATCGATTTGGCCTGCACCGGCGATTTCCTCGCGTAGCCGGTCGATGCGCTCCAGGGCGAGCTTGCGCGGCCCGCTCCAGCGCTCCACTGCCCGCTCGGCATCGCCTTCTCCGGGCGCGGCGCGCAGTGCCGAGGCCAGCAGGTCGGCCTGCAGCGCCGCCAGTTCGTCCGATATGGCGGTGGCCGCCTGCGACGGCCATTGGCCATCGCGCGGCAGCTTTTGCGCGGCGTTGGCGAGGCCGGCCAGCGACAGCCGTTCGCCCAGCCGGAAATAGAGCCGCGCCGCTGTCTCGAGCGGCTGGCCGCTCGCTTCCGCCGCCAGCATCAGGTCGCCGGCTGCGGCGAGGGTCTGCAGCGCCGCTGCGCGCCGTGCCAGCTCAAGAGGTGCGCCGATCGCTTCCAGGGCCGCGATGCGTTCCTGCAGGGCGGCGCTCTCGGCCGCGCCGATCAGGTCGGCCGGCAGTTCGTCCAGCGTCGCGACTGCCGCGCCCAGCCGGCGCGTCGCCTCGATCGTGTCGATCGGCTGCGGCAGGCGGCGCAGCAGCCATTGTACGGCGCGGCTCGTGAAGCGCTGCGAGGCGACCAGCATGCGCGTCTGTGCCTCGGCCTTCAGCAAGGGATCGAGCGCCTCGACATCGGCCCACAGCACGCGCAGGTTCCAGGCATCGCGCACCACGGCGAAGGCGCGCGCGATGGCGGCGGCCGGCGCTCCGGTGCGCTGGGCGACGCTGCGCACGAAAGTCGGGCCGCAGCGGTTCACCAGCGAGTTCACGACCTGAAGTGTCGCGATCTCGCGGCGCAGCCGATGGCTGCGGATCGAACCCTCGAACTTCTGCTGCAGGGTGCTGGGGAAGTAGCGCAGCAGCTCGTCGCGCAGCAGAGGATCGTCGGGCAGGTCCGATGGCAGGATCTCGTCCTTGAGGTCGATCTTGGCATAGGCCAGCAGCACGCTGAGCTCCGGCCGCGTCAGATATTGCCGGCCAAGCCCGCGCGCGCGCATCGCCGCAGTGTCGGGCAGGAATTCGACGCCACGGTCGAGTCGTCCCTGTCGTTCCAGGGCGCGCATGAAGCGTTCCAGCCGGTCGTGCTCCTCGCCGGCCAGTGCCTCGGCGACGCTGATCGCCTGGCTTTGCTGGTAGTTGTGCCGCAGCACCAGGCTCGCCACCTCTTCGGTCATGCCGAACAGAAGTTCGGTCCGGCCCGGTGCATCGCTCGGCATCGACTGACCGACCGCGATCTTGATATTGACCTCATGGTCGGAGGTATCGACGCCGGCGGAATTGTCGAGTGCGTCGGTGTTGAGACGGCGGCCGGCCAGCGCCGCTTCGATGCGGCCACGCTGGGTGAACCCGAGATTGGCGCCCTCGCCCACCACTTTTGCGCGGACTTCGGTGGCGTCGATCCGCAGAGAATCGTTGGTGCGGTCGCCGGCATCGGCTTGGTTTTCACTCGACGCTTTCACGTAGGTACCGATACCGCCGAAATAGAGCAGGTCGACCGGCGCCTTCAGGATGGCGCGCATCAGCTCGGCCGGCGTCGTGCCCGGTGTATCGAGATCCAGCAACGCGCGCATTTCGGCCGACAGTGGGATCGACTTGGCATCGCGCGCCCACACGCCGCCACCCTTCGAAATCAGGCGCTTGTCGTAGTCCATCCACGAAGAGCGCGGCAAGTCGAACAGCCGCTTGCGCTCGGCCCAACTGGCCTGCGGATCCGGGGCCGGATCGACGAAGATGTGACGATGATCGAACGCGGCCACCAGTCTGGTCTGCCGACTGAGCAGCATGCCGTTACCGAACACGTCTCCCGACATGTCGCCGACACCTGCGACGGTGAACGGCGTCGTCTGGATGTCGGTGCCCAGCTCGCGGAAATGCCGCTTCACAGATTCCCAGGCGCCGCGGGCGGTGATGCCCATCTTCTTGTGGTCGTAGCCGACCGAACCGCCGGACGCGAAGGCGTCGTCCAGCCAGAAGCCATAGTCGCGCGACAGCGCATTGGCGATGTCGGAGAAGGTCGCGGTGCCCTTGTCGGCGGCGACGACCAGGTAGGGATCGTCACCATCGTGCCGTACCACGCCGGCCGGAGGCTTCATCTCGCCATCGACATGGTTGTCGGTGATGTCGAGGAGGCCGCGGATCAGGGTTCTGTAGCAGGCAATTGCCTCGGCCTGGATCTGCTCACGAGTGCCGCCCACCGGAGGCTGCTTCACGTAGAAGCCGCCCTTCGAGCCGGTCGGCACGATCACCGCGTTCTTCACCACCTGGGTCTTCATCAGGCCGAGGATCTCGGTCCGGAAATCCTCACGCCGGTCGGACCAGCGGATACCGCCGCGTGCCACCCGGCCGCCGCGCAGATGGATGCCTTCCATGCGCGGGCTGTACACGAACACCTCCACCAGCGGCCGCGGCGCCGGCAATTCGTCGATGCTGCGGCTGTCCATCTTGAAGGAGATCCACTCCCTGCCCTGAAAATAGTTGGTGCGCAGCGTGCACTGCATGGCGTTGATGAAGCGGCGCAAGATACGGTCCTCGTCGAGGGTCGTGACCTTGTCGAGTTCGGTTGCGAGGCCGGCTTCGATCCCGACGATCCTGGCCTTGCGTGCGGCCGATTGCGCTTCGCCAAGTGCCGGATCGAAGCGGGCAGCAAACAGATCGACCGCGCCGCTTGCGATCGCGGGCCACGCCGTGAGTGTCCGCTCCATGTACTCCTGGCTGAACGGAATCCCGGTCTGGCGCAGGTACTTGGCATAAGCCCTCAGCAGCGCGATGTGCCGCCACTCCAGCCCCGCGCGCAGCACCAGCCGGTTGAACCCGTCATTCTCGATTGCGCCGGCCCACAGCCATTCGGCGGTGGCCGTGAGCAACGGCGCTGTGCGGTCGAGATCGACCGGCGAGCCGTCGGCCGCTTCAACCGTCAGAACCTGCAGCGCCACGGGCTTGCCGGTCGCGCCGTCGCTCAACCTGTACGGCACTTCGTTCAGCACCCTGAGACCGAGATTCTCGGTCGGCGGCAGGATGTCGCTCAACGCGATCGCCTCCTCGGGGTGAAACAGGCGAATGTCGAAGCGGTGCGGCGGCTGGCCGGGCTCGCGGGTCAGCCGGATGCCAAACGGCGCACCCCTGGACGCCGCCTGCAGCAATTCGAGATCCTCGACCGCGCGTGCCGCCGGATATGTCTCGCGGTAGGCGGAAGGAAACCAGTTTCGCCAATGTCGCGCGGTCTCGCGTCCGGCGACCTCGCCCAGCCGGTTCTGCAATGAGTGCCGAAGCCGGTCGCTCCAAGACGTCGCTGCGTCGGTGAGCTGCCGTTCGAGGTCGGCGAGATCGGGAGTCGGCGTCCCGGGTGCGGCGAGCTTCAGCGTGTACAGGACCTGGGCCAGCGCCGATTCCTTGCCGGCCGTCACTGCGGTCGAGGTCACCTCACCTTGCCAAGCTGCCGCCAGCAGCCCGGCGATGCGCTCGCTCAACGTGGCGTCAAAGCGCTCGCGCGGCACGAACACCAGGCAAGTCGCGAACCGCTCGACCGGATCACGGCGCACGAACAGCGCCACCCGACGCCGCTCCTGCAGTTGCAGGATGCCGAGCACATGATCGTACAGCGTTGCCACATCGATCTGGAACAGCTCGTCGCGCGGATAGGAATCCAGAATCGACTGCAGTGCCTTGCCATCATGGCTGTCGCGATCGATCCCCGAGCGGCCGAGAATCTCGGCGACCCGGCCGCGCAGCAGCGGCACGTCGACGGTCATGGCGTGATAGGCGGCAGAAGTGAACAGCCCGGCCAGGCGCCGCTCGCCGGTCACGCGGCCGTCGGAATCGTAGGTCTTCACGATCACGCAATCCATCGGCCCGCTGCGATGGACGAGCGACTGGCGGTCGGTCTTGACGATCAGGATGTTGTCCGTGCCGCGCGCAAAGCGCGCCATTGCCTCGCCGCCCCCCACGCCTTCGTCGAACAGCCTGACCTCGTCGCGCCGCAGGATTCCGAGCGCCGATCCGGGCAGCAGTTCGTAGCGCAGGCCCGACGGCGAGTCGGGATCGTCGGCGTAGCGATAGCGGCGATGGCCGAGGAACGTGAAATGATCGGCCTCGAGCCAGCGCAGGAACTCCTCGTATTCCGCGAGGTTGCCCGACTTGCCGGGGACCAGGTCGGCGATGGCGTCGAGGCAGGCCTGGCGCATCGGCCGCCAGTCCTCGACGGCCATGCGCACTTCGGCCAGTACCCGGGTCAGCGCCGCCGCCAGCGCGTCGAGCGTGCCGGGATCGCCCCCGTCCGCATCCGTTTGCCGGTCGATCTCGATATGCATCAGCGATTCGCGGCGCGCCCGCGGGCCAGCCTCGTTCGCCACCTCGATCAGATCACCATCGAGGTCGCGGCGCACCGCCATCACAGGATGGGCGAGCAGGGCGACGCCCAGTTCGCGGCGGTTCAGTTCGTTGGTGATCGAGTCGACCAGGAACGGCATGTCGTCGTTGACGATCTGCACCACCGTATGACGGCTCTCGAAGCCGTGGTCGTCGGCCGTCGGATTGAACGCCCGCACTTTGGCGACGCCGGGCAGACGGCGACGGGCGAAGGCAAGCAGGGCGGCGGCGGCGGCGGCGCGCTCGGCCGCCGGGGCCGCCAGCAGGTCGCGATCGGCGACGCGCTCGTAGAGGCGGCGGGTGAACTGGGCGGCTTCCTCGCTCCCGGCGGTGCGCAGGGCAGCAGCGCAAATCGCGTCCAGGCCATAGGCAGGTCGGCGCTCGGCGGGCACCGCGCCGATGGGCGCGACCGTGGACATGTGTTGCTGCCTCCCTTTATCCGGCCTCGCCTGACCGCCGCTCGGCCGGCCAGAATGTTAAGCCTCCATATGACGAAATGACGACGAAACTTGATGGGGCCAGAAGTGCCCATCGCATCGGCCCTTTCACGACCCCCGCCGACGCGCTCGCGCCTTTTTTCTGCCGTTTCTGTTTCCGGCCCAAGGTTTCCGCGGCAAGGCGCGTTTTGTTCTCATTTTTTGCTGCACTTGCGAAGGTTCGCGTGCGGTCAAAATTGTCCGAATCTGAGAACTATTTTTTCAGCCTTTTTCAGATACTTAAGTATGAATTCTTGAGATTCACACGCGGTTCATAAAATTCGCGATGACACCCCAAACAGGAAACGTATCATCAAGGGATAGTGGGGGTCGGCAAACGGCTCCCAATTAGTAGGTGTCTTCCACAAGGTGTCTTATCCACACCTGTGGACAAGAAGAAAACGGGGGCCGCAAGTGTTTGATGTTGTTCAAGTAAGAAGCGGCGCGCGCGTTGTTACCGACTCCTCTCGGGACGCCCGCCTCACGGCCTTCGGCAAGGCCACCCTCTCCGACCGCTACCTTCTGCCTGGCGAATCGTACCAGGACATGTTCGCCCGCGTGGCGTCGGCCTATGCCGACGACGAGGCGCATGCCCAGCGCATCTATGACTACATCTCGAACCTCTGGTTCATGCCGGCGACACCCGTCCTGTCGAACGGCGGTACCTCGCGCGGCCTGCCGATCTCCTGCTTCCTGAACGAGGCCAACGACTCGCTGGAAGGCATCGTGGGCCTGTGGAACGAGAACGTCTGGCTGGCGGCGCGCGGCGGCGGCATCGGCTCCTACTGGGGCAACCTCCGTTCGATCGGCGAGAAGGTCGGCATGAACGGCAAGACCTCCGGCGTCGTGCCCTTCATCCGCGTGATGGACTCGCTCACTCTCGCGATCTCCCAGGGCTCGCTGCGCCGCGGCTCGGCCGCCTGCTACCTGCCGGTCAGCCATCCCGAGATCGAGGAATTCATCGAGATGCGCCGCCCGACCGGCGGCGATCCCAACCGCAAGGCGCTCAACCTCCATCACGGCCTGCTGATCAGCGACGCCTTCATGCGCGCGGTCGAAAACGACGAGGAATGGGCGCTGACCTCGCCGAAGGACGGCGCGGTCCTGCGCAAGATCTCGGCGCGCAATCTCTGGATTCGCATCCTGACGGCCCGTATCGAGACCGGCGAACCGTACCTGGTGTTCGTCGATCACGTGAACAAGGCGCGGCCCGAGCACCACAAGCTCGGCAACCTCGAGGTCAAGACCTCGAACCTGTGCAGCGAGATCACGCTGCCGACCGGCGTCGACAAGTACGGCAAGCAGCGCACCGCGGTGTGCTGCCTCTCGTCGCTCAATCTCGAGACCTATCTCGAATGGCACGAGCATCCGACCTTCATCGAGGACGTGATGCGCTTCCTCGACAACGTGCTCGAAGGCTTCATCCAGAACGCCGGTTCCGACTTCGCGCGCGCCACCTACGCCGCCATGCGGGAGCGCTCGGTGGGACTGGGTGTGATGGGCTTCCACTCCTTCCTGCAGCAGAACAACATCCCGCTCGAGTCGGTGATGGCCAAGGTGTGGAACAAGAAGATGTTCAAGCACATCCGCGGCCAGTGCGACGAGGCCTCGCACAAGCTGGCGGACGAGCGCGGCGCCTGCCCCGACGCGGCCGACTATGGCATCAAGGAGCGTTTCAGCCACAAGCTCGCGATCGCGCCGACGGCGTCGATTTCGATCATCTGCGGCGGCGCCTCGCCCGGCATCGAGCCGTCGGCGGCCAACGTCTACAATCACAAGACGCTGTCGGGCTCTTTCGTGGTGCGCAACCCGTACCTCGAGAAGGTTCTCGAGCAGAAGGGCAAGAACGACGAGGACACCTGGACGTCGATCATGACCAGCCAGGGCTCGGTGCAGCATCTCGACTGCCTCGACGACCACGAGAAGGCCGTGTTCAAGACCGCCTTCGAGCTGGATCAGCGCTGGCTGGTCGAGCACGCGGCAGACCGCACGCCGTATATCTGCCAGAGCCAGTCGCTCAACCTCTTCCTGCCGGCCGACGTGCACAAGCGCGACCTGCACCAGATCCACATGATGGCCTGGAAGCGCGGCGTGAAGAGCCTCTACTACTGCCGTTCGCTCAGCATCCAGCGAGCCGACGTGGTGTCGAACGACGCCGTCGTCTCGCCGCTCGGCGACCAGGCCCTCGTTGCGCCGAAGATGACTACCGACGCCCCTGGCCTGACTCTTCCGACCGGTACGCCGGCCGCGGAGTCCAACAACTACGAAGAGTGTTTGAGCTGCCAGTAACGACTAGCCGCCCGTGGTGAACCGACCGCGGGCGGTTCACCTCTCACCGCCCGCGCCTTCAACGTTCGCCCGGTAATTGCCCGCATGTCCCTTCTCGACGCCAAGCCGATCTACAAGCCGTTCCACTATCCGTGGGCCTATGATGCGTGGCTGACGCAGCAGCGTCTGCATTGGCTGCCGGAGGAAGTGCCGCTGGCCGATGACGTCAAGGACTGGCGCAACAAGCTGAGCGAGAGCGAGCGGCATCTACTGACGCAGATTTTCCGCTTTTTCACCCAGGCCGACGTCGAGGTGAACAACTGCTACATGCGGCACTACAGCCGCGTCTTCAAACCGACCGAAGTGCAGATGATGCTGGCGGCATTCTCCGCCATGGAAACCGTGCACGTCGCGGCCTACAGCCACCTGCTCGACACGATCGGCATGCCCGAGACCGAGTACTCGGCCTTCCTCACCGTCAAGGAGATGAAGGACAAGTACGACTACATGCAGGGTTTCAACGTCGATTCGAAGGCCGACATTGCCAAGACGCTGGCCGTGTTCGGCGCCTTCACCGAAGGCCTGCAGCTGTTCGCAAGCTTCGCCATGCTCATGAACTTCCCGCGCTTCAACAAGATGAAGGGCATGGGACAGATCGTGACCTGGTCGGTGCGCGACGAGACGCTGCACTGCAATTCGATCGTGAAGCTGTTCCGCACCTTCGTGGCCGAGAACCCGGAAATCTGGACCGAGGCGCTGCAGCGCGAGCTCTATGTCGCCTGTTCGACCATCGTCGAGCACGAGGACGCCTTCATCGACCTGTCGTTCGAGATGGGCGGCATCGAGGGCATGACGTCCAACGACGTGAAGCGCTACATCCGCTTCATCGCCGACCGCCGTCTCATCCAGCTCGGCCTGCAGCCGATCTATCGCGCGGACGCCAAGAACCCGCTGCCGTGGATGGACCAGATGCTCAACGCCATCGAGCACACCAACTTCTTCGAAAACCGCGCCACGGAGTATTCGAAGGCCTCGACCCGGGGTTCGTGGGACGAGGCGTTCAGCTAAGGGCGCCTCTTCCCGGCCAAGCCGGTTCGACATGAAGACGATCAGCGGCACTTGGAACGACGCACCTGAGGCGGTGACGCTGATCGATGCCCACCATCATCTGTGGGATCTCAAGGCCAACTACTATCCGTTCCTCTCGGACAAGCCCGAGCCGCATTTCTTCCTGGGACCGTACGAGGCGATCCGGCGCAACTACCTGCCGGCAGACTATCTGCGCGACTCGCAGGGGCACAACGTCCTGACGACGGTGCATTGCGAGGCCGAGATGGATCGCAATCGGCAAGTGGCCGAGACCGAATGGCTGACGGCAGTAAACGCACGCCACGGCTTTCCCGGAGCCATCGTCGCCCATGCCTGGTTCCACACCGACAACGCCGAGGAGATCCTCGCCGCACAGGCGAAGTTCCCGCTGGTGCGCGGCATCCGCTCCAAGCCAGTGACGTCGCTGCGGCCGGGTGAGGGCACGCCGGGTGCGCCCGGCACCATGCAGGACGAGAAATGGCTGCGCGGCTTCGCCCTGCTCGAGAAGCACGGCCTGTCCTGGGATCTTCGCGTGCCGGCCTGGCATCTCGTCGAGGCGGCGGAGGTCGCGCGGCAGTTCCCGAAGGTGCCGATCGTGCTCAACCACACCGGATTTCCCTGGGATCGCAGCGAGGAGGGGCTCGCCACCTGGCGCCGCGCCATGGAGGCGGTCGCCCGCCAGCCCAACGTCCACGTGAAGGTGTCGGAGTTTGGCCTTAAGGATGCGGCCTGGGATTACGAATCGAACAGGCGGGTCGTGCGGGAGACGATCGCGATCTTCGGCATCGAGCGCTGCCTCTTCGCGACCAACTTTCCCGTCGCGGGCCTTCGGATCGACTACGACACGCTGGTCCGGTCACTCAGTCGCATGCTCGCCGACCTTTCGCCGGCCGATCGCGACCGCTTCTTCTGGAAGAACGCGGCAAACTTCTATCGTCTGGAAACGCCTGCTTAGCGGACTGTTGCCCCGTTCGCGCGCCTGTGGCGATGCAACGGCTCCGCCCAGAATGTCAGGCCTAAAGTCTTTCGATCTGGATCGGGCGCCGAACTAAGGCGGGAAAGATTTACGCCCAACCGCCGGCGTGCGGCAGCACGTGGCCGGTGATGAAACCCGCGCCGTCGGAGCAGAGGAAGCAGACCGCCGCTCCCAGCTCCGCCGACTTGCCGAGGCGGCCCAACGGGATTTGTGCGGTCATCTTGGCCATTGCGTCCTTGTTGGCGAGCAGAGCAGGCGGAAAATAGTCCGGGTTCTCGACGTAGTTCGAGCCTACCGCGTTCACGGTGATGCCATCGCGGCCGAGTTCCTTGGCGAGCGAGGAGACCAGGCCGTTGGCGGCGGCGCGCGCCGAGACGTAGGGCGCGTAGTTGGCGATGCCGCGCAGCGGCGCAGCCGACGAGACAAATATGATGCGACCCGACTTGCGCCGGCGCATCGACGGCGCCACGAGCTGCACCAGGCGGAAAGGCATCACCGCCATCGTCTCGAGGGCCGTGCGGAAATCCTCCAGCCGAGCCTCGGCAATCGGCGCGCGCAGGGCGGGGAAGGCATCGTTGTTGACCAGTGCGTCGATACGGCCGTGGCGCTTCAGCGCCTCGTCGACCATGGCAACCGGCTCGGTCGAAGCGAGCGCGTGTGCGCCAGGGAACTGGCTTTCGTACTTGCGGCGCGCGGTCGCGGCCTCGAAGGCGGGGTCATGCGCCAGCACCGTGGCACCTTCGGCAAGGGCGACCTGGGTCGTACCGGAGCCTGCGAATTTCTCGACATTGGTGATCAGAATCACGCGGTCTTTCAGCATCATGGCGAGTCCTATAGGGTCGTCTCCGATGAGTCCTGAACCGACCGATACCCCCGATCCGGCCACCGGGCAAAGCGCGTCTTTCGGCTACCGCGACGTTCCCGCCGCCGAGAAGGAGGGAATGGTGCGGCGCGTGTTCGAAAGCGTGGCGCCGAGCTACGACCTGATGAACGACCTGATGAGCGGCGGCGTTCACCGGCTCTGGAAGAACACGCTGATCGACGTCCTGAATCCCCGGCCAGGCGAGAAGTTCCTCGACGTTGCGGGCGGCACTGGCGACATCGCCTTCCGCATCGTCCGCCGGCAAATGGCCAAGGGGGGCGAGAGCGCCGACGTCACGGTGTGCGACATCAATCACGCCATGCTCTCGGTCGGGCGCAACCGCGCGGCCGACCGCGGTCTGCTGAAGGGCCTGACCTGGAGTACCGGCGACGCCGAGGCGTTGCCATTCCCCGACCGTAGCTTCGACGGCTACACGATCGCCTTCGGGCTGCGCAACGTCACAGACATCGACAAGGCACTGCGAGAGGCCTGCCGCGTGCTGAAGCCGGGCGGCCGCTTCTACTGCCTGGAATTCAGCAAGGTCACGACGGCACCGGTGGCGCGTGCGTATGACGCCTATTCCGAACGCGCCCTGCCGTGGCTCGGCCGGGTGATCGCGCGCGATGCCGAATCCTACCGCTACCTCCACGAAAGCATCCGTCGCTTTCCGCCTCAGCGCGAGCTCGCGCAGCGCATGGGCGCGGCTGGCTTCGGCAACGTCGCCTGGCGCAATATGACCATGGGCGTCGTGGCGCTCCACTCCGGCTGGCGCCTCTAGAAATGTTCCGCGCGCTGCGCAATTCCTGGCGGCTGCTTCGGCTCGCGCTCAGCTTCGCACGGCAGGACGCGCTTTTTCCGCTGGAGATCCTGGGCATCGCTCCGGCGCTGATCGCCTGGGCGCGGCTATTCCGGTCGCGCCGCGATCGGCGCCGGCCCGGCGAGCGACTGGCGGCGGCGCTGCAGGACATGGGCCCTAGCTTCATCAAGCTCGGCCAGGCGCTGTCGACCCGTGCCGACCTGTTGAGCGAGGAGGTCGCGGCCGATCTGGCGCGGCTGCAGGATCACCTGCCGGCCTTTCCGGGCAGCGAGGCGCGGGCCACCATCGAGCGCGAGCTCGGCCAGCCGATCGACGCGTTGTTCGCGAGCTTCGACGATCAGCCGGTCGCCGCGGCCTCGATCGCCCAGGTCCACTTCGCCGTCACGACCGACGGTCGCGACGTCGCGGTCAAGGTGCTGCGGCCGGGCATCGACGCGGCATTCCGGCGCGACCTCGACCTCTTCTACTGGATGGCCGAGCTGGTCGAGCGCACCCAGCCGCGCTTTCGCCGGCTGAAGCCCGTCGAATCGGTCCGCGCCTTTGCCGACGTGGTGCGCATCGAGATGGACCTGCGGATGGAAGCCGCCGCGGCCGAGGAGCTCGGCGAGAATTTCCGCGACGACCCGCGCTACCGGGCGCCCGCCATCGACTGGGACCGCACCGCCGAGCGCGTTCTGACGCTCGAGCGCGTGGTCGGCACGCCGATCGGCGACCGCGAGGCGATCGTCGCCGCCGGCCACGACGCCGACGCGGTGATGCAGAAATGCGCCGAGGCCTTCTTCTACCAGGTGTTCCGCGACGGCTTCTTCCATGCCGACATGCATGGCGGCAACGCCTTCGTCGATGCGGAAGGCCGCATCGTGCCGGTCGATTTCGGCATCATGGGCCGCGTCGACGAGGACACGCGGGGCTACCTCGCCGAGCTGCTGGTCGCCTTCCTGCGGCGCGACTATCGCGCCGTCGCCGAAGTGCAGTTCCGCGCCGGCTACGTGCCGGCCGACCAATCGCTCGAACTGTTCGCCCAGGCCTGTCGTTCGATCGGCGAGCCGATCTTCGGCAAGCCCAGCGCCCAGATCTCGATCGCGCGCCTGCTTGCCCAGCTGCTGCGCGTCACCGAGCAGTTCGAGATGACGGTCCGGCCCGAGTTGCTGCTGCTGCAGAAGACCATGCTGATGGCCGAGGGCATGGGCACCCGGCTCAATCCCACGGTCAATATCTGGGAGCTGGCGCGGCCCCTGATCGAGGAATGGATGCAGAGCCATTTCGGGCCGCGCGCCATGATGGGCCGCGCGACCGAGGACCTGCTGCGCGGCCTGCGCCGTCTGCCGCGGCTGATCGACAGCATGCACATGGTCGCCGAGCACGAACGCCGCCGCGTCGAGCGCGAGTTGGTGAAGCCCGCGCCGGTACCGCAGCGCCTGTGGCCGCGCATTGGCTTCGCCGAGGTTGTCGCGGTCCTGGCGCTGGTTGCCGCCATCGTGGCGTGGCTGCACTGATCGCCGTGCGCTGAGTCATGAGCGCCGACCAGATCGCGTTCGGTCTCGCGGTGTTCCTGATCGCGGGCGTGGTCAAGGGCCTGGTTGGCATGGGCCTGCCGACCATCGTGATCGCGCTCACGACGCTGGTGCTGCCGCTCACCGAGGCGATCGCGCTGATCGCCCTGCCGACCATCTTCAGCAACGTCTGGCAGGCGGCGGTCGGCGGCAATTTCCGCGGCATCCTGCGCCGGCAATGGCCGCTGATCGTGCCGCTGATGATCGTGCTGTACGGCACGATGTGGCTGGTCGGGCAGAAGGGGCCGAATTGGGCGTTCCTCGTGCTGGCCGCGGTGCTGGTGCTGTACAGCACGCTCGGCCTTTTCCGCATCCGGCTGCACATCCATGCCGACCTCGAGAGGCCGCTCGGGCCGGTGATCGGCGTGATTTCCGGCTTCGTGGCGGGCGTCGTCGGCGTGCCGGTGGTGCCGCTGATGCCCTACCTGCAAGGCCTCGACATCAAGCCGTCCGAACTGGTGCAGACCCTGGGCGTGGTGCTGTGCGCCACCTCGCTGACGCTCACCGCGTCGCTGCTCAATTTCGGCCTGCTCGACGGCAGCCGTGCCCTGGTCTCGGCTGGCGCCGTGGTGCCGGCCATGGCGGGGATGTATGTCGGCCAGCATATCCGGCGGAAGCTTTCGATCGAGCAATTCAGGCTGGCGGTGTTCTGGGCGCTGCTGCTGACCGGGCTCTATACTTTCGCCAGCCGGGTGTTGTGATAGGCTGGTAGCCATGTTGCACGGCAAGCGAATCCTGCTGATCGTCGCGGGCGGAATCGCGGCGTTCAAGTCGCTCGAACTGATCCGGCGGCTGCGCGAGCGCGGCGCCGCGGTGCGCTGCGTGCTGACCGAGGCGGGGGCGAAGTTCGTAACGCCGCTGTCGCTGCAGGCGTTGACCGAAGACAAGGTCTATAGCGACATGTTCTCGCTCACCGACGAGAGCGAGATGGGTCACATCCAGTTGAGCCGCGACGCCGACCTGCTGGTCGTGGCGCCGGCGACCGCCGACATCCTGGCGCGCATGGCGGCAGGACTGGCCGACGACCTCGCCGCGACGGTGCTTCTCGCCACCGACAAGCGCGTGCTGGTTGCTCCGGCGATGAACGTGCGCATGTGGACGCACCCCGCGACCGTGGCCAACGTCGAGACGCTCAGGAAGCGCGGCATCACCTTCATTGGTCCCAACGACGGCGCCATGGCCTGCAACGAGCATGGGCCCGGCCGCATGTCGGAGCCGCACGAGATCGCCGACGCAATCGAGAGCATGCTTGCGGGTGTGCCGACCAGCGCCTCTGCAGAACGGCCGCTCGCCGGTAAGCGGGCGCTGGTGACCTCCGGACCGACGCGCGAGGCGATCGATCCGGTGCGCTACATCTCCAATCATTCTTCAGGCAAGCAGGGCCATGCGATCGCCGCGGCGCTGGCCCGGCTCGGGGCCGAAGTGACCCTGGTCAGCGGGCCGGTATCGGTTGCCGATCCTGTGGGCGTGAAGGTCGTGAAGATCGATTCGGCGGACCAGATGCTGGCGGCGTGCCTCGAAGCCGGCCGCGTCGATGTTGCCGTCTGTGCCGCCGCCGTCGCAGACTGGAAGGCTGCCAGGCCGGCAGCGGCGAAGATCAAGAAGAAGGCCGGCGCGGCGCCGCCGGCGCTCGAGCTCACGCCCAACCCCGACATTCTGGCGACGCTGTCCAGGCCCGGCGCGAAGCGGCCGGCGCTGGTCGTGGGATTCGCCGCCGAGACCGAGAACCTGGTCGCCAACGCCATCGACAAGCGCACGCGCAAGGGCTGCGACTGGATCGTGGCCAACGACGTCTCGCCGGCCACCGGAACGTTCGGCGGCGAGCGAAATACCGTGCACCTGATCACTGCCGAGGGCGTGCAGGACTGGCCGACGCTCGCCAAAGACGAAGTCGCGCTGCGGCTCGCCGGCGCGATCGCGCTGCAGCTCGGCCGGCCGCGCAGCATCAAGGCTGCGGAATAGGCGGCGATGACTGGCATCGAGACCGTCGAAATCGAGGTGATCCGGCTGCCGCACGGCCGCGATCTCGCGCTGCCCGACTATGCGACGGCCGCGGCCGCAGGCGCCGATCTGCTGGCCGCGATCGACCAGGACATCGAACTGAAACCCCTGGAACGGCGCATCGTGCCGACCGGAATCGCGATCGCCCTGCCGGTCGGATTCGAGGCTCAGGTTCGCCCCCGGTCGGGTCTGGCGGCCAAAAACGGCATCACAGTTGCCAATGCGCCGGGCACTGTCGATGCCGACTATCGCGGCGAAGTCGGCGTAATCCTTGTCAATTTGGGCTCCGAGCCGTTTCGGATCAGCCGCGGCATGCGAATTGCACAGATGGTCATCGCCCGCCATGCCCGCGCCGTATGGCGGGAGGTCGCCGAGCTCGACCGTACGGCACGCGGTGCCGGCGGATTCGGATCAACCGGAGTAGCGGCAGGGTCGGCGCAGAAGAAGTAGCGGAAAGGGCCACAGAGGAATCGGGATGCCTCGGCTCAGCAAGAAGACCATGTTCGCCATCGAGGCCGTGCTCGATGTGGCATTCCATGTCGGCGATCATCCCGTACGCAGCGGCGACATCACCGAGCGCCAGCGCATTCCCAAGCGCTATCTCGAGCAGGTGCTGCAGCACCTGGTTCGGGCCGGTATCCTGGCCGGCAAGCGCGGTCCACGCGGCGGCTATCGTCTCGGGCGCGACCGAAAGTTGATCACGCTGGGCGAGGTGGTGCGGGTCGTCCGGCGGCTCGAGGCCGAGACTGAGCCAAACGACCCGTCGGTCGGCTCGGCGCTCGCCCACGAAGTGGTGTGGCCGATGTGGGAAAGGCTGCGCGAGGAGATGATGGGACAGCTCGACCACATCACGATCGAGGATCTTTGCCAGCGGGCCTACGCCAAGGGTCTGGTCAACGGCAGCCGGCCGGCTGAAGGACACGTCGCCGCCTGAGACTTCCTGCTATATGCTCCGCCGCCTTTAGATGGAGGAGCAAGACATGGCCAAGGCCAAGGCGAAAGCCAAACCGAACCCGCGCAACAAGAAGCTGTATGACGACGGCATGAAGATGCGGAAAGCCGTGCTGGGTGCGGCTTACGTCGACAACTCGATGGCGAACGCCGCGAACGACGAATTCATGATGTCGTTCCAGGACATCACCACGGAATACTGCTGGGGCTATGCCTGGACGCGGCCGGGCCTGTCGAAGAAGTCGCGCTCGATGCTGAACCTCGCCATGCTGGCGGCGCTCAACCGCGGCCCCGAGCTGAAGCTGCACATCAATGGCGCGCTGAACAACGGTCTGACAAAGGACGAGATCAAGGAGATCTTCCTGCAGGTCGCGATCTATTGCGGCATCCCCGCGAGCCTCGACGCCTTCAAGACGGCCAGCGGCGTCTTCAAGGAACGTGGCATCTGACATCGTCGTTCGACCCGCGCGGGCCGGTGAGGCGCAGGCTCTCACCGCGCTCTGCGTGCGCTCGAAGGCCCATTGGGGCTACGACGCGGAGTTCATGCGGCTAAGCTTGGCCACGCTTACGGTGAGCGAGGCCGATGTCGCCACTGGCTGCGTCCTTGTCGCAGAGCGTGTAGGACTTGCCTTCGGCATGACTAAGGTCGAACCCGACGGCGAGCTCGGCATGATGTTCGTCGATCCGCTGGCGATGGGCCGCGGCGCCGGCCGGGCTTTGTTCGAGGCCTCGGCGGGGCTGGCACGGCGGCTTGGCGCCCGGCGCATGTCGATCCTCGCCGATCCCCATGCCGCACCGTTCTACGAGCGAATGGGCGCGCGTCTGACCGGCCGTGCGCCGTCCGACGCCATTCCCGGCCGCACCCTGCCGCTCTACGAATACGACCTCGAGACGAGCTGACCCCAGAGCCATGGCGTCTAAGCGCCGGACCGTAAGCCCTTGCTCCGGGCTTTGACAGGGCCGACCGGCGCCCGTATATATTTGCCACCTCAGGGGCCTCTGGCGCCGCCGCCCGGCGGTGATCGACGGGGTCCCACCCAAGACGATACAGCGCTGTTTTTCAATAGTTTGGCCGCCTTGGCCATTCGAGCGCGTGCGTCATTTCCCAACCGTTTGAAGACCCATGAAGCTCGAAGACCTCAAGAAGAAGAAGCCCCCCGAACTGCTGGCGTTTGCCGAAGAGCAAGGCGTCGAAGGCGCCGCGCAGATGCGCCGCCAGGAGCTGATGTTCGCCATCCTGCAGAAGCTCGCCGCCGCCGATCAGGCGATTTTCGGTTCGGGCACCATCGAATGCATTCCCGACGGCTTCGGCTACCTCCGCTCGATGGAGGCCAATTATCTGCCTGGCGCTGACGACATCTATGTGAGCCCCCAGCAGGTCCGGAAGTTCGGCCTGCGCACCGGTGACACGGTCGAAGGCGAGATCCGCGCGCCCAAGGACGGCGAGCGCTACTTCGCGATGATCGAGATCAAGAAGATCAACTTCGAGGATCCCGAGGCGCTGCGCCACCGCATCGGCTTCGACTCGCTGACGCCGCTTTATCCCGACGAGAAGCTGAAGCTCGAGATGGAGGGCGCCGGAGTCATGGCGCCGACGATCTCGGAGGAACAGAGCTCGTCCCGCGCCACCTCGTCGGGCCGCGTCTCGTCGGCCCGCCGCACCACCGGGACCCTGACCAAGAAGGCCTCGACCTCGACGCCGCAGCAGCAGCTCGATATTTCGACGCGCGTGATCGACCTGATCGCGCCGATCGGCAAGGGCCAGCGCGCGCTGATCGTGTCGCCGCCGCGCACCGGCAAGACCGTGCTGATGCAGAACATCGCGCA
>CAWUOG010000020.1:0-20166 GCA_963923875.1 uncultured Alphaproteobacteria bacterium | reverse complement strand
CGTTCATGTCATCGACGACGATGTTGATGTGCGTCAGTCGCTGGCATTTCTACTGAGCGCAGCAGGGCTTGCCGTGCGGACGCACGATTCGGCGGTCGCCTTCCTGAAGGCCCTGCCGACGCTCCAGGACGGCTGCATCGTGACCGACATCCGCATGCCGGAGATGGACGGGCTGGAACTGCAGAAGCGGCTCAAGGAAATGAAGATCGACATGCCGGTGATCGTGATCACCGGGCATGGCGACGTGCATCTGGCGGTCTCGGCAATGAAGTCGGGGGCCGTCGATTTCATCGAAAAGCCATTCGACGATGAGGCGCTGCTATCCGCCATCCAGGCGGCCCTGACGCAGCATTCCGACGACCGGCGGCGTCAATCGCTTGTGGCCGAGGTGCGCAAGCGGCTCAAGGCGCTGTCGGAGCGTGAAAAGGAGGTCCTGAACGGGCTCGTCGCCGGCAAGCCGAACAAGATAATCGCCTATGAATTGGGCATCAGCGCCCGCACGGTCGAGGTTTATCGGGCGAACGTCATGACCAAGATGCAGGCCGACAGCCTGTCCGAGCTGGTTCGAATGGTCCTTCTCGAGAGCGGAACGGCCTAGCCGGAAAACTTCGGCCGGCTTGCGCCAAGTCAAGTCGTGGGGCCGGTCTGCCAGCTAGAGATTCTCACCATGGCTCGCTCGCGCCAAGATTCGCAGGCCTCCGTTTCGTCCGACATCATCCTGGTCGTTGATGACGATGCCGCGGTGAGGGGTGCGCTGAAGTTCGCCCTTGAACTCGAAGGCTATCAGGTGCGGACCTATGGCGATCCCGAAGCGCTGCTGGCGGACACTCTTCCTGAGCGCGCCTGCCTCGTCGTCGACTACCGGATGCCCGGTCTCGACGGCCTGTCGATGATCGGCCGTCTGCGCGAGCGTCTTGTCGATCTGCCCGTCATTCTGATCGTCAGTGAAGCGCTCAATCCCGGCCTGCGTCTGCGGGCCGGCCGCATGGGCGTACAGGATGTTCTGGAGAAGCCGCTGTCGGACGGTATGCTGCTGGACAGCATTCGTCATGCCTTCCGATCCACTCCCGCCTGAATCTTCCGCGGCGCTGCCGAGATCAGTCTTCGCCTATGTGCTGCGCTTTACCGGGCGGCATCAGGCGGGACTTGCGGCACTGTCGGTGTCGGTGTTCGCGTTGAGTGCGGTGCCGCTGGAACTGCAGCGACGCATCATCAACGGTATCGTCGAAAAAGGGCCACTCGAGACGCTGCTCTGGCTGGCGGGCGGCTATGCCCTGGTCGCCCTCGGCGAACAGAGCCTGAAACTTGCACTGAATGTCTATCGCGGCTGGGTCGCGGAAAGCTCGGTGCGCCATCTGCGCCTGCGCATGCGCGATGAGATCGCCGGCGGGCCGAACGGCCCGCAGACCGCGTCGGATGCCGGCGTGGAGATCGCCATGATCATCGAGGAGGCCGAGCCGATCGGCGGCTTCGCCGGCCTCGCCTTTTCGGAGCCGCTGCTGCAGGGCGGTATCCTGGTCAGTGTCGTCGGCTACATGCTCTTTCTGCAGCCGTGGCTGACGCTTCTCGGGCTCGTGTTTTTTCTGCCACAGCTCATCTTTGTGCCGCTGATGCAGGGTGCCATCAACCGGCGCGCCGAGCGGCGGATCCTGGTCAAGCGCGGGATCAGCAGCGCCATTGTCGATAGCGTGCCGGGCGGAGCGGCGGTCTGGACCCTGGGCGCAGAGCCGATCGAGCAGGTATTCGTGCTGAACATGGGCGTCTACAAGCTGAAGTTCAGCATGAATCTGCTGATGAACCTCATGTACCACCTGAGCGTCGCGGTCGCGCTGAGCGTCGGAGCCTGGCTCGCCCTGCAGGGGCGCATCGAAGTCGGCACCGTGGTCGCGATCGTAGGTGGGCTCGGCAAACTCAACGATCCATGGGGCGATCTCGTCAACTGGGCGCGCGAATTCTCGGTCGTGGGTGTCAAATACCGGCTTTTCGCTGGCGCGGCGGGGCGCCTGGCCGCCGTTCGCTCGGCGGAGGGCGGCCGCCAGTGACCTTCCCCGGGCTACGTAGAATCCCGTAGTTCATTACCTGAATGGTGGGCTGCCGGGGGCGGCGGTACCCATTGCGCATCTCAAGGGAGAAACCTCGATGCGCACCATTGCCGCCGTCAATGCCCGAGTTCCTGCAGCCGTTGTCATGCGCGGCGCGGCCAACATGCCGCAGCCGACGGAAGTGCGGAACCTCGGAACGACCCAGGTTTTGGGCAAGGGCGAACAGGTCTTCGCCGAAGGCGACGCCGCCGAGTTCTTCTACAAGGTCCTGTCCGGCACCATCCGGACCTACAAGCTGCTGAGCGACGGCCGTCGGCAGATCGACGCCTTCCACCTCAGCGGCGACATCTTTGGCATCGAAGCGGGCAGCGAGCATCGCTTCTCGGCCGAAGCGGTGGATGGCGCCACCGTGGTGGCCTTCCGCCGCAGCCGTCTTGATGTGCTGGCGCACGACAATCCGACGTTCGGGGCGCAGATCATGGAAGCGATGATGCGCAATCTGGAGCGCGCGCAGGACCATATGCTGCTGCTGGGCCGCAAGACCGCCCAGGAAAAGATCGCGAGCTTCCTGCTCGACCTGGCCGATCGCCTGTCCTCGGACGACGAGCATCTCGAGTTGCCGATGCAGCGCTGCGACATCGCCGATCACCTCGGCCTCACCATCGAGACCGTGTCGCGCACCCTGACCCAGTTCGTGCGCGACGGGATCATCAAGCTCGCGGCCAGCAGCCGGTCGATCGTCCTGACCGACCGTGCGCAGCTGGAGCGCCTCAACGCCTGATCGCTGGCGGCAATAGCCTGCAAAAAAGCGAAAGGCCCGGTCGTTGCCGACCGGGCCTTTTGGTTTGGTGGAGCCAGTCGGGATCGAACCGACGACCTCTACAATGCCATCGTAGCGCTCTCCCAGCTGAGCTATGGCCCCAAACCGTTCAAACTGAAATCTGCTGGCGGGCGGGAGGTATAATTCCTGCCTCCCGCGCTGGCAACCGCACCTGTTGGAATAGATTCGCGGGTCAGCGGTCGCCTTCGCCCTTGTCGTCCTCGACCTCGACCTCGATGTCGTCGGCCTCGTCGGCCAGATCGTCCGTATCCTCCAGGGCGTCGTCGTCGTCGGCCTCCGTGTCGGGCAGGTCACCGCCCTCCAGGCCTGCATCCTCGACCTTCTTGTTCTTGGCCAGGGCGGCCTTCGCCGCAGCGGCCGCGGCAGCTGCGCTCGTGGCGGCTGCTGCGGCAGCGGCAGCACGGCCGCGGCGGACCTTCACGAAGTCCTCGCGATCGTGCTCACGGCCACATTTGGGGCATTTGATCGGGCTCTTGTTCAGGTCATAGAAGCGCGCTGCACAGCTCTGGCAGGTGCGCTTGATGCCCCAGGACGCCTTGACCACGCTGGTTCTCCCGGAAATTCCGCTGGATTCGGGCCGGATGACCCGCGAGGGAGCGCGTATGTCATGGGCTTTTCACCCTGTCAAAAGCAAATTCCGGCATGCTAGGAGGGCCCCCGCGGCGGGCCCTCCGAAGCCAGACTTGCCGCACTGGAGAACCCACTGTCCGCCGCCCCCCGTCCCACCAAGCTGATCTCCCGCCCGGTCGCGTGCCTGAATGGCCGTGCCCGGGCCCCCGGTGACAAGTCGGTGTCGCACCGCGCCCTGATGTTCGGGGGGCTGGCACTGGGAGAAACAGTCATTTCGGGCCTCCTCGAGGGCGAGGACGTGCTCTGTACCGCGGCCGCCATGCGGGCGATGGGTGCGCAGGTCGTGCAGGAAGGTGCGATCTGGCGGGTCCGCGGCTTCGGTGTCGGCGGCGGCCAGGAACCCGCCGATATCCTCGACCTCGGAAATTCCGGAACGTCGGCCAGGCTGCTGTCGGGCATCCTCGCCAGCCAGCGCTTCACCAGTTTCATGACCGGCGACGGTTCGTTGCGCCGCCGGCCCATGCAGCGCGTGATCGAGCCGCTGTCGCGCATGGGTGCCCGCTTCGTGTCGCGCGAGGGCGGGCGCATGCCGCTCGCCATCCAGGGCACCGACGAGATGGTTCCGATCGAATACAGGCTGCCGGTCGCCTCGGCGCAGGTGAAGAGCGCGATCCTGCTGGCTGGGCTCAATACCGCGGGCGAAACCACGGTGATCGAGCCGGAGGCGACGCGCGACCACACCGAAAACATGCTGCGCCACTTCGGCGCCGAGGTTCGCGTCGAAGCCGGAGAAGGCCGAGGCAAGCGCATCACGGTCGTCGGCTGGCCGGAATTGAAGGCGCGCGACATCGTGGTGCCGGGCGATCCGTCGTCGGCAGCGTTCGCCGTCGTCGCCGCCTGCATCCGGCCAGGCAGTGACGTGCTGGTCGAGAATGTCGGCATGAATCCGCTGCGGGCCGGGCTTTATCTCACCTTGAAGGAAATGGGTGCCGACCTCGTCGAGGAGAACCGCCGCGAAGTGGGCGGCGAGCCGGTGGCCGACTTGCGCGTCAGGGGAGGCGGGCTGAAGGGCGTGACGGTTCCACCCGAACGCGCCCCGTCCATGATTGACGAGTATCCGATTCTCGCCGTCGCAGCGGCTTGCGCGGAAGGAACCACGCGCATGCTGGGCCTCGCCGAATTGCGCGCCAAGGAAAGCGATCGCCTGTCGAGTGTCGCGGCAGGTCTTGCCGGCAACGGCGTCGCGCACGAGATGGGGGCCGACAATCTTGTCGTGCAGGGTGATCCGCGCGGGCCCACGGGCGGCGGCCTGGTCGCGACGCATCTCGACCACCGCATCGCCATGTCGTTCCTGGTGTTGGGGCTTGCCGCGAAGAACGGTGTCGCCGTCGATGACGGATCGCCGATCGACACGTCGTTCCCGGGCTTCGCCAAGCTCATGAACGGCCTCGGCGCCAAGATCGAAGCCCAGTGACCGCCCCATGAGCCGGCGTCTGGTGATTGCCATCGACGGTCCGTCGGCCTCGGGCAAGGGGACCTTGGCCAAGCGTCTGGCTGCCCATTTCGGTCTGCCCCATCTCGATACCGGGCTGCTCTACCGGGCGGTCGGTTGGATCGCCTACCGGACAGGTGCGGATCAGACCGAGGTCGCCGCCAATCTCGACGCCTTCGACCTCAAGGATCCGGACCTTCGCGGCGACGAGGCCGGCCAATTGGCCTCGAAAGCCGCCGCCAGCCCTGTGGTTCGGGCCAACTTGTTGAAATTCCAAAAGGATTTTGCATCGAAGGCCTCCGGGGCCGTGCTCGATGGGCGCGACATCGGTACCGTCATATGCCCCGAAGCCCCGGTAAAAATCTTCGTAACGGCCAGCGCCGAAACCCGCGCAGACCGGCGGTATCAGGAGTTGCGGGGCCGGGGGGTCGACACTATAAAACCGCGCGTTCTTGCCGAGATGGCGGAGCGGGACCGTCGCGACAGCGAACGGGCGGCAGCACCTTTGAAGGCCGCACCCGATGCCTGGCTTCTCGATACCAGCGACATGGATGCCGATGCGGCCTTTGCCGCCGCTCTGGCTTTCATCGAGCGCAAGGGCTTTCGGGCCGCCGGGCCATAAGTCGCCGCCGGCAGCTCGAAGACTGAGAGCGGCGATTGCGATCGGGAGCGAAATCCCGGCGTCGGAGTAACAGGCACTGGATCCGCCGGATCAACCGGTTGGCCGACGGGCGGCAGCGTTTCGCCCGGGATCAGAGAAGGAAGAGGTATTGAATGGCTAAGGGCAGCGCCCTGCGCAAACCCGCGAACGACGCCGCGAGCGCCGAATTCGCAGCACTTCTCGACGAATCGCTCGGCGGTTCGGCGAGCTTCGAAGGCACGGTGGTCAAGGGCCGTGTCATCCGCATCGCAAACGATTTCGTGGTGGTCGATGTCGGCCTGAAGTCCGAAGGCCGCGTCCCGCTGCGCGAGTTCGCCAACGGCGGCGTTTCCGCCGAGGTGAAGGAAGGCGACGAAGTCGACATCTTCGTCGACCGCATGGAGAACAAGGAAGGCGAAGCCGTCCTGTCGCGCGACAAGGCGCGCCGCGAGGAAGCCTGGACCGTTCTCGAGAAGGCCTTCAACGACAGCGAACGCGTCATGGGCACGATCTTCGGCCGCGTGAAGGGTGGCTTCACGGTCGACCTGTCGGGCGCCGTGGCCTTCCTGCCGGGCAGCCAGGTCGACGTGCGTCCGGTGCGCGACGTCGGCCCGCTGATGGGCCAGGCCCAGCAGTTCGCGATCCTCAAGATGGACCGCCGCCGCGGCAACATCGTCGTGTCGCGCCGCGCCGTCATGGAAGAGACCCGCGCCGAGGACCGTACCCGCCTGATGGGCAACCTGAGCGAAGGCCAGGTGCTGGACGGCGTGGTCAAGAACATCACCGACTACGGCGCTTTCGTGGATCTGGGCGGTGTCGACGGCCTGCTGCACGTGACCGATATCGCGTGGAAGCGCATCAACCATCCGTCGGAAGCCCTCACCATCGGCCAGCAGGTCAAGGTGCAGGTCATCCGCTTCAACAGCGAGACGCAGCGCATCTCGCTCGGCATGAAGCAGCTGATGAGCGATCCCTGGGACGGCGCCGGCGCCAAGTATCCGGTCGGTCTCAAGCTCAAGGGCCGCGTCACCAACATCACCGACTACGGCGCCTTCGTGGAACTGGAGCCGGGCGTCGAGGGTCTGGTCCACGTCTCCGAGATGAGCTGGACCAAGAAGAACGTGCACCCTGGCAAGATCGTTTCGACCTCGCAGGAAGTCGAAGTGATGGTGCTGGATGTCGACATGTCCAAGCGCCGCATCTCGCTCGGCCTCAAGCAGTGCATGGCCAACCCGTGGGAGAGCTTCGCCGAGAAGTACCCGGCGGGGACCGAGCTCGAGGGCGAGGTTCGCAACATCACCGAGTTCGGCCTGTTCGTGGGCCTGCCCGGCGACATCGACGGCATGGTCCATCTCAGCGACCTGAGCTGGGACAAGGCCGGCGACGAGGCGATCCGCGACTACAAGAAGGGCGATCAGACCAAGGTGAAGGTGCTCGACGTCGACATCGACAAGGAGCGCATCTCCCTGGGCATCAAGCAGCTCGCCAACGACCCGTTCGAGAAGGTGAACGCCGTCGCCAAGAAGGGCGATGTGGTCACCGTTATCGTCGCGGGCATCCAGGACAACGGCATCGACGTCACGGTTCAGGACGGCATCCCGGGCTTCATCCGCAAGTCCGAGCTCAGCCGCGACCGCTCCGAACAGCGTCCCGACCGCTATGCGATCGGCGACAAGCTCGACGCCAAGATCACCAACATCGACAAGGCCTCGCGCCGCGTCGTGCTGTCGGTCAAGGCCCGTGAGCTTGATGAGGAAAAGAAGGCGATGGCCGATTTCGGCTCGTCCGACTCCGGCGCCAGCCTCGGCGACATCCTGGGTGCCGCTCTCAACCGGGCACAGAAGAAGGACGAAGACGACAAGTAGGTCGCCGTCTCCGGACACCAAACGATCGAAGGCCGGTCCCCTGGGACCGGCCTTTTTCGTGGTGGAAGGGCCCTCCGGGTCGGCCGCGAACCGCAGCCCGGACCGGCGAAATCGGCGCTCCGGTGCTGCCGGCCGGGGCTTTTGCGGCCTTCCGGGGTGCTTTTCTTTTGGTTTCAAGCACTTAGTTGTCGAAGGCCGGTTATTGCGCTATTATTGCGCCAATGACCAAGTCGGAGCTGATTGCCCGCCTGGCGGCCAAGAATCCCCATCTCTATCAACGAGATGTCGAGCGGATTGTCGCCACGGTCTTTGACGAAATCTCCAAGGCCTTGGCGACAGGCGATCGTGTGGAGTTGCGCGGCTTTGGCGCCTTTTCGGTCAAGAAGCGCGAACCGCGGACCGGTCGCAATCCGCGTACCGGCGAGCAGGTCGCCGTGGCGTCCAAGCGGGTGCCCTACTTCAAGACCGGCAAGGATCTGCGCGACCGCCTGAACAAGGAAGCGCAGCGAGCGGCCGGCGCTATGCCGTCGGCGGCGGAAGAAAAGAAGCCCGCCTGATCGCGCCGCGCGGCGCACCGACCGTTCGCCCACATGACGCGCCTGTTGCGGCGAGCGGTCTCTCGCCTCGATCGACCGCTCTGTGTCATGCTTGTTCCGCATGAAAATCCTGAGCCGCGCCCTGTTCGTGCTGTTCATTGTGCTCGGCATGCTGGTTGCCGTGAGCAACATGCAGCGCGTCGAGGTCGAGCTGTGGCCGCTGCCCGAGAAGATCGTTCTGCCGCTTTACTTGCTGATCGTCGGCATCCTGCTGGCCGGACTGGTCGCGGGGCTCGTGCTCGGCTGGTGGATCGGCCGTCACCATCGCCGGGCCGCGCGCGAGCGTGCCGGCGCGGCGGCGCGGCTCGAGCGAGAAGTGCTTCGCCTGCGCGAGGCGCTGGCGGCCAACCGTCCGTCGCCAGCTGCCGGGAGCCCTGCGTCCCGCGAGCAGAAGGCCATCGACCGCCAGCGCGCCCTGGTAGCGCCCGAGCTGATGCCGCCGACCGCGCGCAGTTCCTCGGCGTGAGGGTCTTCTCGGCCGAGGAGGTTGATCGACGGCTCGACGACCTGGCGCTGGTCGACCGGCTCGACGCGCTTTTCCGGGCGGGCTGCGAGATGCCCACGCGCCATCATCACACCTTGCATGAGCCGAACGGTCCGGGCTCCACCGACGCGACCCTGCTGCTGATGCCGGCCTGGACACAAGGCGCGGGCAGTCGACTCGGGATAAAGATGGTCACGGTCTATCCCGACAACGGAAGTCGGGGACTGCCGGCAATTTTCGGACAGTACGTGTTGCTCGACGGCCACACGGGCCGACCGCTCGCATTGCTCGACGGCACGATGCTGACCAAACGTCGCACCGCCTGCGCTTCGGGATTGGCCTCGCGCTATCTGTCGCGTTCCGATGCGACGCACCTCACCATGATCGGCACCGGCGCCCTGGCGCCGCACCTGATCCGTGTTCACTCGAAGATTCGGCCTATCCGGAAAGTGACGATTTGGGGCCGCCGAACCGAGCAGGCAGAGGCGCTCGCACTGGAACTTTCAGCGACACTGCCGGGACAACTGGGCCGGCCGATCGAGGTGCGCGCGGCCAGCGAACGCAAGGCGGCGGTGATGGAGGCCGACATCGTGTCATGCGCCACGCTCTCGCAGACACCCTTGATCGAAGGGGCCTGGTTGCACGAGGGCCAACATATCGATCTGGTCGGTGCCTATACGCCCAAGATGCGGGAGAGCGACGACGAGGCCGTGCGGCGCGCACGAATCTACGTGGACACGCGTGCCGGCGCGTTGAAGGAAGGCGGAGACATCGTGCAGCCGCTGGCTAACCGCATCATCGCTGAAGAAGGCGTCATCGCCGACCTGTTCGAACTGACGCGTGGCATAAGGTCCGGCCGACCGGCCGGCGATCGTGCAACGATCACACTTTTCAAATCGGTGGGTGCTGCGCTCGAAGATCTCGCCGCCGCCGAACTCGCGGTCGACGGAGACGCAGCGCCGCGCCGATGAGCGCGCGCTGCCTCCACGGCAGGATCGAGTCAAGAGGGTCGCATTCACCGCCGCCATCGTGGGCTTATGTGACCGTTGTGAATCGTCTTCAGTCGGTGTAGCCAAGGAGTGCACAGGCGGGGGGCGATGCGGAACGTCGCGAAGAAACAGCAAGAGCCGAAGGTTGCCGCAAGTTCGGCGCAACGGCCGTACCGCATCGAGGAGCAAGTCGGCTACCTGCTTCGTCGCGCGCATCAGCGCGCGAGCGCGATCTTCCAGATGAGCATCGGCGATCCCAACATCACGCCGACTCAATACTCGAGCATGGTGAAGCTTAACGAGTACACCGAGCTCTCGCAGAATCTTCTCGGCCGTCTTGTCGGCATGGACAAGGCGACGATGCAGGGCGTCGTGCGCCGGCTGAAGGAGCGCGGTCTCGTCGACTCGCGTCCCGATCCCGGTGACGCGCGGCGCACACTGCTCAGCCTCACCACCGAGGGCCAGCGCACGGTACAGAAGCTGCTGCTCAACGGGCCTGCGGTGTCGCGAGAGACGCTGAAGCCGCTCAACCCGGCCGAACAGCGCCAGCTCCTCGAACTTCTTTCCCGGATCGTCTGAGACAGGGCGGATTGTTCAACCGGGGCAAACGCTTGAGGCGATAGTACGTACACGAACGATATGCCGGTTTATCGACGTCCCGCGGCCCTCGAGGAGGCCCTGGCTGCCCTGGCCGAGCCGCATACGGTTCTGGCCGGCGGGACGGATTTCTATCCGGCGCGGGTCGGTCGGGCGATCGACGAGAACGTCCTCGACATCACGGGCATCGCCGGCCTCGGCGGCATCGCGGCGACGGCGAAGGGCTGGCGTATCGGAGCCACGACACGCTGGAGCGAACTGATCGATGCCGACTTGCCACCGTTGTTCGACGGGCTGAAGCGGGCGGCACGCGATGTGGGCGGTCGGCAAATTCAGAATGCGGGTACCGTTGCGGGCAATCTCTGCAACGCCTCGCCGGCCGCCGACGGCGTTCCACCGCTGCTCGCGCTCGATGCCGAGGTCGAGATCGCAAGCCGTCGCGGCGTGCGCCGCATTGCGCTCGGCGCGTTCATCACCGGCAATCGTCGTACCGTCCTGGCACCGGACGAACTGGTTACTGCGGTGCTCGTGCCGCGCGTCGACCACCCCGCGAGGAGTGCCTTCGCCAAACTGGGGGCCCGCCGCTACCTCGTAATCTCGATCGCCATGGCCGCAGCCACGCTCGAAGTCGACGGCGGGCGGATCGTCAGGGCACGAGTGGCCGTCGGGGCCTGCTCGGCCGTGGCCCGGCGTCTGTCGGCACTGGAGCAGGATCTTGGCGGTGCGCCCATCGATCGCTCCCTCGTCGAACGGGTCGGGCCTGTCCATGTCGCGCCGCTCGCCCCGATTGACGATATACGGGGCAGCGCCGCCTACCGTCAGGATGCGGTCCTGACCTTGCTGCGTCGGTTGCTGCTGGAGTTCGCGCCGTGAAGGTTGCGTTCACCTTGAATGGACGCCCGGCGGCCTGGGATGGTCCGCCGCTGACGCGGCTCGCTGCAGCGCTGCGCGACGATCTCGGTCTGACCGGCACCAAGGTGGGGTGCGACGCCGGCGATTGTGGCGCCTGCACGGTGCGGCTGGACGGGCATCAGGTCTGTTCCTGCCTCGTGGCGATGGGCCAGGTAGGCGGTCGCGCGGTCGATACGGTCGAAGGTCTCGCGAACCAAGGCCTATCCAGCCTGCAGCGGTCCTTTTTGCTGCATGGCGCCGCCCAGTGCGGCATCTGCACGCCGGGCATGTTGATGGCGGCGCAGGATCTGCTCGCGGGCAAGTCGCGCCCCAGCCGCAGCGAGGTCGAGGATGCACTGGGCGGTGTGCTCTGCCGCTGCACCGGCTACAGCAAAATCGTCGATGCGGTCATGGATGCAGCCAGTACGGCGGAACTGCCGACGGTCGAGGCGGGTGCCGCGGTCGGCGCGCGGCTTGCCCGGGTCGACGGCATGGCCAAGGTAACCGGGACCGATCGCTTCGGTGCCGATGCCGTGCCGCCCGATGCGCTTTGGATACGCGTGATCCGTTCACCCCATGCGCGAGCACGCTTCACCGTGGGTGATCTTGGGGCGCTGCGTCGGCGTCTGACGGCCGTGCTCACTGCCGCCGACGTCCCGTTCAACGGCTTTGGCATCTACCCTGACATCAAGGATCAGCCCGTGCTGGCCGATGGCCTTGTCCGCTACCGGGGAGAGGCGGTGCTGGCGCTGGTCGGCGGCAGGCAGGAGGTCCTGGCGATCCGGGACCAGGATCTGCCGATCGACTGGGTTCCCGAGTCGCCGCTCCTCGGGGTCGACGCCGCGACCGCGCCTGGCGCGCCGCTGGTCCAGGCCGACAAGCCCCGGAACATGCTGCTGGAAGGCGGCGTGCTGAGTGGCGATCCTTCCACGGCGTTCGCCGCCTGTGCCGCAGTCGCTGAAGGCACGTTCGAGACAGCCTTCGTCGAGCATGGCTATATCGAGCCCGAAGCCGGCTGGGCGAGGCGGGTCGGCGACCGCATCGAAATCCATGCCAGCACCCAGACGCCCTATATGGACCGCGACGAAGTCGCGAGCGTCATGCGGCTGCGGCCCGATCAGGTTCGTATCGTCCCGACTTCCTGCGGCGGCGGCTTCGGCGGCAAACTCGATCTCTCGGTCCAGCCCCTGATTGCCATCGCTGCCTGGAGGCTCGGTCGCCCGGTGGCGCTCGTCTATACGCGGCCTGAGAGCATGGCGGCCTCGACCAAGCGCCATCCGGCGCGGGTCGCGGCGAAGTTCGGCTGCGACGCCTCGGGTAGGCTCGTGGCCTGCGATGTCACGGCCACCTTCGATACCGGCGCCTATGCATCCTGGGGTCCGACCGTGGCCAACCGCGTGCCGGTCCACGCCATGGGTCCGTATCGCGTGCCGCATGTAAGAACCTGGGGCGAGGCCTTCTTCACCAACGGGCCGCCGTCGGGCGCCTTTCGCGGCTTCGGGGTACCGCAGGCCGCGATCGCCCATGAGGCGATGATCGATGCACTGGCCGACAAGGTCGGGATCGATCGTCTGGAATTCCGTCACGCCAACGCACTGCGGGTCGGCGACAAGACGGCTTGCGGACAGGAGCTGAAACACTCGGCCGGTCTTGCGCAATGCCTGGAGGCGTTACGGCCGAATTGGCGCAAGGCGCAGGCCGAGATCGCGGCATTCAACGCCGCCGCCGGGCCGCGCCGCCGCGGCGTCGGCATCGGCTGCATGTGGTACGGCATCGGCAATACGTCGATGTCGAATCCGTCGCGCATGAGGATCGGCATCGCGGCCGATGGTACCGTGACGCTCTACAACGGCGCCTTCGATATCGGCCAGGGCAGCAATACGATCATGACCCAGATCGCGGCCGACGCGCTCGGCCTGCCGGCCGGCCAGATCCGCCTGGTCTGCGGCGATACCGACCTCACCCCCGACGCCGGCAAGACTTCGGCGTCGCGCCAGACCTTCGTGTCCGGCAGGGCGGCCGAAAAAGCCGCGACGGACCTCCGCCAGCAGATCCTGCGGCTCGCCAATGCAGGTGCGGCGGCGAAGCTGTCCTTGGAAGGCGCCGTGCTGACGGTCCGAGACGGCGGCGAGGTACGCACGCTCGACATGGCCAAGGTCGGTCCTCTGATGGGCGAAGGGGTCTTCGATCCGCCGACTACGCCGCTGGACAAGGACGGCCAAGGTGTTCCCTACGCGACCTACGCCTTCGCGGCTCAGATGGCGACGGTCGAAGTCGATCTCGAGCTGGGCACGGTCAAGGTGCTGCGCATCGTGGCCGCGCACGACGTCGGCAAGGCGATCAACCCGACCCTGGTCGAGGGTCAGATCGAGGGCGGCATCGCCCAGGGGCTCGGCCTGGCGCTGATGGAGGAATACCTGCCCGGCCGCACCGAGAACCTGCACGACTATCTGATCCCCACGGTCGGCGACATGCCCGAGATGGAGAGCATCCTGATCGAGGATCGCGAGCCGCTCGGCCCCTCGGGGGCCAAGGGCATCGGCGAGCCGGCCCTCGTGCCGACGGCGCCGGCGATCCTGGGTGCGATCGACAACGCTACCGGCGTCCGCATGCGCCGCGTGCCGGTGTTGCCGCACCGGCTGCGAGAGGCGATTCTGGCCAAGGGGAAGGGGAGGGCATCGTGAGCGACGAGATCGCCCTGACGGAAGCCGAGCGCAGTGCCGGCATCGTGCGCTGCGATGCCTGTCCGGTGCTGTGCCGTATTCGGCCCGGCCGGGCCGGCGCTTGTGACCGCTATGCCAACGAGGACAGCAAGCTGATCCGGGTGGATCCGCTGGTGCTGCTGGCGAAGCCCGACCTCGCCAAGGTCGCCTTCGTCGAGGGCAGTGCCCAATGGGCCGGCGAGTTGGGGAAAGGCGAAGGCACCGTCGTCACGGGTATCGGCGCGACCACGACCTATCCCGACTACAAACCCGCCCCGTTCATCGTCGCGTCGAAGCATGACGGGGTCGACATGGTCACCGTCGTGACCGAGGGCATCTTCAGCTACTGCGGCGTGAAGGTGAAAATAGACACCGACCGCTATCTCGGACCGGAGCAGGCGGCGGTGCGGGTCAAGGGCGAGGCCGTGGGCCACGTCACCACGGCCGAATATGGCTCGCAGATGCTGTCCCTCGGCGGCGTGCATCACCTGACCGGCGGCAGCAAGAAGGAAGGCGTCGTGACCTGCGATGCCCTGCTGGCACTGTGCAACAAGGAGGCCGTGGAGCTCGCGATCGATGGCGGGGCGACCGTCGTGGTGCAGGCCAACAAGCCGCCGATCGTCAACGGCACGCTGGAAGAGCGCATGCGCGTGGGCTGCGGCTCGGCCGCCATCGGCATGTTCGCGCCGCAATGGAGGGACCATGTCGACGAGGTGATCGTGGTCGACGATCACATCACCGGTGTTCTTTCGGAGCATCAGGGCGGTGCCTTCCTCGACATGAAGCCTGCCGGTATCCGCGTGCGCGGCCGCAGGTCGACGCCAGGCCGCTACTTCCAGGTCGCGGAGCCGGGGTTGGGCTGGGGCGGCACCAACATCAGCGATCCGCTCGAGATCATCGAGAAGATCGATCCCAAGGTCGCCTGGCCGGGGCTGAAACTGTTGATGGTCTCGACCACCGGCGAGCATTCGGGCTGGTTCGTGCTCGACAACGATCTCAAGCCGCGGCCGACCGACATGCCGGTGCCGGTGCGCGCGGTGGTCGAGCGCATCGCGGAGAACTGCGAGCCCGCGCTGTGCACGGTACTGTTCATGGCCGGCGCCGGCGGCTCCCTGCGCGCGGGCGTCACCGAAAATCCCGTACGTCTTACCCGCTCGGTGCGCGACGCCCTGACCAAGGTCACCCTGGGCGGCGTGCCGGCCTATGTCTGGCCGGGGGGCGGCATCACCCTGATGGTCGATGTCACGAAGATGCCGGAGAAGAGTTTTGGCTATGTGCCGACGCCAGCCCTCGTGGCGCCGATCGAATTCACCCTGCGGGCAGACGATTACGCGGCGCTGGGCGGTTATGCCTCGCGCGCCGTCTCGCTGCAGGACGTGCTGCGGTCCAACAAGGTGAGGCTCGACAGATGATCGGGCCGCAACGCGGCGTGTTGCCCGACGGCCGGCTGCACCTGCAGCACGGACCGATCGACCTCGTCATCGAGGCTTTCGGTGCCGAGAGCGAAGTGCAAACCGCCTATCGCCAGGCCACCGATCGCTTCCCCGATATCTTGCCGACCCTGGTGAGCGAGCTCGCGATCCTGCGCCGGCCCACCGGCGACGCGCGCCCGCTCCTGCAAGGTTCCGTCGCGCGCCGCATGGCGGAGGCCGTTTGGTCCTATCGCGACGTCTACATCACGCCGATGGCGGCCGTGGCCGGCGCCGTTGCCGACGAGATGCTGGCCGCGCTGGTAGAGGGCCGCAGTCTCGACAAGGCCTACGTCAACAATGGCGGCGACATTGCCTTCCATCTCTCGCCGGGGCACGAACTGCGCGCCGGCATTTTCGTCGATGACCTGGACGGCGCCGTGACGCTGACTCACGACCGCCCGGTGCGCGGCCTCGCGACGTCGGGCTGGGGCGGCCGATCCTTCTCGCTCGGCATTGCAGACGCCGTCACGATCCTCGCGCCGACTGCTGCCGCAGCCGATGCTGCGGCCACGGTCGTCGCCAACCAGGTCAACGCCGACCATGTTGCCATTGAGCGCCAGAAGGCACGCGACCTCGATCCAGACAGCGATCTCGGCGATCTGCTGGTCACGACCAAGGTCGGCGTCCTTCCGACGAGCGTCGTGACCGAAGCCCTCGACCGTGGCGCTGCCGAAGCAAAGCGCCGTCATCTCACCGCCGCGCTGTCGCTCAAGGGCGACTGGCGTCTCCTGGAGGCTGCATGAACAACCTGGTGAAGGTCCGCAAATACGTCGGCATGGTCGACGAGACGCTTCACGACGGCGGCCCCGATCTCACGAAGTCGGTGCGCAAGGCGGTGGTGGGCGGCGTGGTCGCCAATCCGTTCGCCGGCCGTTACGTCGAGGACCTGCGGCCGATGGTGCAGGCGCTGGAGCCGCTCGCCATGGAACTGACCAACCGCCTCATGAAGATGCTGGGCGCCACAGGTCAGGAATTCGAGGCCTACGGCAAGGGCGTCATCGTAGGCGTGGCGGGCGAGCTGGAGCACGCCGCGATCTGGCACGAGCCGGCGGGTGTGGGCGTGCGCAAGGCGATGGGCGGCGCCAAGTCGATCATGCCGTCGACCGGCAAGGTCGCCGCCGCCGGGGCGCGCATCGATATCCCGCTGCACCACGTCAACGCCGCGTACGTTCGCAGCCATTACGATGCGATCGAGTTCGCGGTGCCGGACGGTCCGAAACCCGACGAGATCGTATTCATCGTCGCCGCCGCGATTGGCGGCCGACCCTATCCGCGCGTCGGCGGTCTCACTGTCGACGGCATCAAGGTGGGCGACGGCCAGCGATGAGCGATCCCCTGAAGTCCGCCATGGGAGCCATGGACGATTATCTGGCCGCCCTCAACCACGGCGACGAGCAGGGGGTCAACGACGCCTGCAATTTCCCGCATGTCCGGCTGGCCGGGGGTAGGGTCGTGGTCTGGCAGAACCACGGCGACTACAAGCTGGAAGACTTCGTCGCGCGGGCCGGGGACGGCTGGCACCACAGCACGTGGGACGAACGAATCCCCATTCATGTAGGGCCGTCGAAAGTCCATTTGAAGGTAAAATTCAGCCGCTGGCGGAAGGACGGCTCGCTGCTGAGCACGTTCGAGACGATCTACATCGTGACCCTGCAGGACGGTCACTGGGGCATCCAAGCCCGCTCTTCTTTTGCATCGTAAGAGGGTGCTAGGCTCGCCTCATACGGGGTTCACCGCTTTTCGGAGGGGGATTTAATGCTGACCCGCAATCGTCTGTTGGCAGGTGCGGCCGCGCTCGCTGCTGCATCGTTCGTCGTTCCGGCCTTCGCACAGGAGCCGATCAAGATCGGCGAGCTCAACAGCTACAAGAATTTCGCGGCCTTCCTCGAGCCTTACAAGAAGGGCTGGGAGCTGGCGGTCGAGGAAGTGAACGCAGCCGGCGGCGTGCTCGGCCGCAAGATCGAGATCGTGAGTCGTGACGACAACGGCGTGCCGGGCGACGCGGTGCGTGTCGCCGAGGAGCTGCTGAGCCGCGAGAAGGTCGCGTTCCTGATCGGGACCTTTCCGTCGAATGTCGGTCTTGCCGTCGCCGACTTCGCCAAGCAGCGCAAGACCCTGTTCATCGCGGCCGAGCCGCTGACCGACAAGATCGTGTGGGATGCCGGCAACGCCTACACGTTCCGGCTGCGCACCTCGACCTACATGCAGACGGCGATGCTGATTCCCGATGCCGCCAAGCTCAAGAAGAAGCGCTGGGCGATCGTCTATCCCAACTATGAATACGGGCAGTCGGCGACGGCGGCCTTCAAGAAGCTGCTGAAGGAGAAACAGCCCGACGTCGAGTTCGTCACCGAGCAGGCGCCGCCGCTCGGCAAGATCGATGCCGGTGCCGTCGCCCAGGCGCTGGCCGACGCCAAGCCCGACGCGATCTTCTCCTCATTGTTCGGGCCCGATCTCGCCAAGTTCGTGCGCGAGGGCCAGCAGCGTGGCCTGTTCAAGGGCATCGAAGTGTTCAATCTGCTGGCGGGCGAGCCCGAGTATCTCGACCCTCTGAAAGACGAAGCGCCGGTCGGCTGGTACGTGACGGGCTATCCCTGGTACGACATCAAGACGCCCGAGCATCAGAAGTTTCTCGCGGCCTATCAGGCCAAATTCAAGGACTACCCGCGTCTCGGCTCGGTGGTCGGATATTCGACCGTGATGTCGGCGGTCGCCGTCATCAAGAAGGCGGGCTCGCTCGATCAGGACAAGCTGATCGCCGCGATGGCCGGCCTGCAGCACGGCACGCCGTTCGGCAACATCACATACCGGGCGCTCGACCATCAATCGACCATGGGCGCCTATGTCGGCCGCATCGGCGTCAAGGACGGCAAGGGCATCATGACCGAGTGGCGCTTCGTCGACGGCAAGGACGCGCTGCCGTCCGACGAAGAAGTGAAGAAGATGCGGCCGGCGAATTGACGGTGGCGTTGCCACCGTCATCCCGAGCGAAGCGATGCGAAGACGGGGGATCTTGCCGCGTTCAGGCTAGGTCTCTCCACTCCGCGCTTCGCGCTACGGTCGAGACGACGGCGATCTAGTGACCTTCGCCTCTTTCATCATCCAGCTGCTGAATGGGCTGGCATCCGCCTCGTCGCTGTTTCTGGTGTCGGCCGGATTGTCGCTGATCTTCGGCGTTACGCGGATCGTGAATTTTGCGCACGGCTCGCTCTACATGCTGGGCTTGTACGGCGCCTATTCGCTGATCGAGGCGCTGGGCCGCACGCCGCTGGGCTTCTGGACCTCGGTGGCGCTGGCGGCGCTGCTGGTTGGCCTGGCCGGGGTGCTGATCGAACTGTTGGTGCTGCGGCGTATCTATCGCGCACCCGAGCTGTTCCAGCTGCTGGCGACGTTCGCCATTGTACTGGTGATCAAGGACATCACCCTGTTCACCTGGGGGCCCGAGGATCTGGTCGGTCCCCGCGCGCCGGGACTTTCGACGGCGGTCGAGATCATGGGTCGCCGCATCCCGCAGTACGATCTGTTGCTGATTGTCGTGGGGCCGGCCGTGCTGGGCGCAATGCTGATGTTGCTCAAGCGCACGCGCTGGGGGGCGTTGGTACGTGCCGCAACCCAGGACCGGGAGATGGTGGGAGCATTGGGCGTCGACCAGGCCAAGCTATTTACGTCAGTTTTCTTCGTTGGTGCCGTGCTCGCAGGCCTTGCCGGCGCCCTGCAGATCCCGCGCGAGCCGGCCAATCTCGATCTCGACCTCAGCGTCATCGCCGATGCCTTCGTGGTCACGGTGGTGGGCGGCCTGGGCAGCCTGCCCGGCGCCTTCCTGGCGGCCGTCCTGATCGGTGTCACGAAGGCCTTCTGCATCGGGCTGGGCTTTTCCAAGCTTACCCTGGTTGCGGAGTTCGTGATCATGGGCGTGGTGCTCGTGCTGCGGCCATACGGACTGCTGGGCACGGCACCCGCGGCTCAGCGCGGCGCCGGCGATCTGCCGCCGCCGCTCAGCCCTCCGCGCTGGCAGGTGGCTGCCGGTTGGATCGTGCTGTTCCTGCTGCTGCCGCTCGCCGCCGACCGCTACGTCACGGTGCTGGCGACCGATATCGTCTGCTTCGCGCTGTTCGCGGTCAGCCTGCATTTCATCATGGGACCGGCCGGCATGGTCTCGTTCGGTCATGCCGCCTATTTCGGCCTCGGCGCTTATGCCGCCGCCCTGCTGTTCAAGAAGGCCGGCCTGCCGATGGAGGTGGCGCTGGTGCTGGCGCCGTTCTGCGCCGGACTGTTCGCCGTGGTCTATGGCTGGTTCTGCGTGCGCCTGTCCGGCGTCTATCTCGCCATGCTGACGCTGGCTTTCGCGCAGATCAGCTGGTCGATCGTCTTCCAGTGGGACGAATTCACTTCGGGCAGCAACGGCATCGTCGGCGTCTGGCCCTCGGCGTGGCTCGCCGACAAGAGCCTCTACTACTACATGACGTTCGCGCTCTGCGGCGCCGGCATCGCCTTCCTGTGGCGCGTGCTCTTCTCTCCGTTCGGCTACGTGCTGCGGGCCGGCCGCGACTCGCCGCTGCGTGCCGAGGCAATCGGTATCGATGTGCGGCGCTTTCAGTGGATGGCCTTCGTTCTGGCCGGCAGTCTGGCCGGCCTCGCCGGTGCGGTGTTCGCCTTCTCCAAGGGCAGCATCTCGCCCTCGGCGGTCTCGATCGGCTTGTCGACCGATGCTCTGGTCATGGTCCTGCTGGGCGGCCTCGAGACGCTCACCGGGCCGGTGGTCGGTGCGGCGATCTTTACCTGGCTGCGCGACACGCTGGCGCGCGAGACCGATTTCTGGCGGGCCGTGCTCGGGCTGGTGATCCTGGTCATCGTGCTGCTCTTCCCGCAGGGGCTGGTCGGCGGGCTCAAGGCGCTGCTCGCGCGGGCGCGGTCGGCGTGAGCGAAGCCATCCTTCAGGTCGAAGGCCTGCACAAGGCGTTCGGCGGGGTCCAGGCCGTGGCCGA
>CAWUOG010000019.1:0-20178 GCA_963923875.1 uncultured Alphaproteobacteria bacterium | reverse complement strand
AGCCGGTTGTCATCAAGTACGACCGCAACGGTCAGCGCGGCGAGGTGACGGTGGTGCCGGAAGCGGACAAGGCCACCGATTGCAACGGCAAGGAGCATACGGTCGGACGCCTTCGCATCCGCCCGGCCAATGTAACCGAGTTCCGCAGCCACGACGTGTTCGGAGCTATGGGCGCCGGCCTGCGTCATGTCTGGGGCATGACCACGATGTTCTATACGTCGATGGCACAGATCCTGACGGCGACGCGCCCTGTGGACGAATTGGGTGGGCCGATCCGCATCGCCAAGGCGGCCGGCGAGGCGTCCTACATGGGGTGGACCGGCATCCTGAACCTGGTCATTGCGCTTTCGGTGGTGTTGGGCGTGTTCAATTTGTTGCCGGTACCGATGCTGGATGGCGGACATCTGGCAATGTACCTGTACGAGGCGATCCGCGGCCGACCGCTCGGGCTGAAGGCTCAGGAACTGGGGCTGAAGGTGGGGTTCGCGCTGGTGGTTGGCATGGCTCTCGTGGCGACCTTCAACGATATCAAAATGCTTTTGCGCTGAGCTTTGAGGGTATGGCGGTCACTTCAAAGCGGGGGACAAAAGGGTTGGCTAAGCCCCTGATGCCGGTTTATGAAACAGCGGTTCTGGGTGTGACCATCGGCGGGTCTGGCAGGGGCCGGGGGTGAGTTTGAAATTTCGTTGGGCAGTTCTGGCCGTTGCGGCGCTATTGGCGTTCTGTGCCCCGGCGCTGGCCCAGCGAGCGGGTGCGCCCGCTGCCGCCGGAACGATCACGGCGGTGCAGATTCAGGGCAACGTTCGGGCCGAACCGGAGACCATCCGGTCCTACCTCCAGCTCAAGGAGGGCCAACAGTACGATCCGGCGGCCGCCGATCGGTCGCTGAAGGCGCTGTTCTCGACCGGCCTGTTTTCTGACGTCGTGATCGACATGCAGGGATCGACCCTGGTCGTGAAGGTGACGGAAAATCCGATCATCAATCGCGTCGCCTTCGAGGGGAACAGGAAAATCGAGGACGACAAGCTGCGCGATGAAGTGCAGTCGAAGGCGCGACAGGTCTTCACGCGGGCTCGTGTCCAGGCCGACGTCGAGCGCATCCTGTCGATCTACCGGCGCAGTGGCCGCTACAACGCCGTCGTCGACCCGAAAGTCATCCGGCTGGAGCAGGGGCGCGTCGACCTGGTCTTCGAGATCGACGAGGGCGATGTCACCTCGATCAAGAGGATCAGTTTCGTCGGAAACGAGCATTTCAGTGACGGCACCTTGCGCGGCAAGATCCGTACGACAGAGGCGGCATGGTGGCGCTTCCTGTCATCCGACGATCGCTATGATCCGGACCGGCTCAATCTCGATCGCGAGTTGCTGCGCAAGTTCTATCTGTCCGAGGGCTATGCCGACTTTCGCGTGGTGTCGGCGGTGGCCGAACTGGCCCCCAATCGCGAAGCCTTCTTCCTGACTTTCACGATCAGCGAGGGTGAGCGCTACAAGTTCGGAAACGTCGAGGTATCAACCCGCTTTCAGGGCCTCGATACCGACACCCTGAAGGGGTACCTGACGATGAGTCAGGGGGACTGGTATGACGCCGATGAGGTCGACAAGACCGTCACGGCCATGGCCGACGCTGTCGGCACATTGGGATATGCCTTCGTCGACGTCCGGCCGAACATTCGGCGCAACAAGGACAATCTGACTGTCGATGTCATGTTCGACATCCAGGAAGGCCCGCGTGTCTATGTCGAGCGCATCAACATCTCCGGCAATTCGCGCACTCTCGACAGGGTGATCCGGCGTGAGTTCCGGCTTGCCGAAGGCGATGCGTTCTCGACGGCCAAGGTGCGCCGCAGTCAGCAGCGCCTCAAGAACCTGGGCTTCTTCGAGAAGGTCGACATCTCGGCAACGCCTGGCACGGCCCCAGACAAGACCAATCTCGAAGTGCAGGTGGTGGAGCAGAGCACCGGCGAAATCTCGTTCGGCGCCGGCTACTCGACTGCGGCCGGCATCGTCGGCGACGTCTCGGTCCGGGAACGCAACCTGCTCGGAAAAGGACAGGACATCAAGCTGGGCGTGTCGCTCGGCTCGTTGAGTTCGTTGGTCAACCTGAGCTTCACGGAACCGTATTTCCTGGAGCGGCCCATGGCGGCCGGGTTCGACGTCTTCCTGACGCAGAACGATCGGCAGAGCATCGCATCCTATAGCGACAAGAGCATCGGCTTCGCACTTCGCGCGGCATGGGCCCTTACCGAGCACACGACGCAATCTGCGCGATATACCCTGCGGTCGACCAATATCTACAACGTGCAGCCTTGGGCCTCGCAGATCGTTCAGTCGCAGCAAGGCAGCGCGATTACTTCGGAAGTCGCCGAGACAGTGGCCTGGGATACTCGCGACCAACGCCTGAATCCCACGAAAGGCCATTTGCTCCGCAATTCCGTGGCGTTGGGCGGGCTTGGCGGCACCGAATATTATTTCCGCATGAACATGGACGGCGTTTATTATCAGCAGATCATCGAAGATTTCGTCGCTTCGATCGGTGGCTCGTTCGGCTTCGTGCTCCCTTACAACAATTCGAATCTTCGTCTGAACAATCTGTTCTTCATCGGTGGCGATACGTTGCGGGGCTTCAGGGTCGGCGGCATCGGACCGCGCGATGCCAACACGACCGATTCGCTAGGCGGCCAATATTATTATACCGGTACGGCCGAGTTGAGCTTTCCGCTCCTCGGTATCCCTAAGGAACTGGGCCTCCTAGGCAAGGCCTTTCTCGATGTCGGATCGCTGTGGGGCAATCCCAACGAAGGAAATCCGAATTACAATATTCTGGACAGCCAGCTGATGCGCGTGGGTGCTGGCCTGGGCATCCAATGGATCTCGCCGTTCGGTCCGATCCGGGTTGACTATGCGTGGCCCGTGGTCAAGGAGAACTGGGACAAGACCGAAAACATTCGGTTCAGCTTCGGTACGCGCTTCTGATCGGGGATGTCGCCAATATGAACATGCAAACCGACAAGACCAGCATGGCGACCAACACCGCGAGTTCGGTGGATATCAGGCGAATCCTGCAAATGATCCCGCACCGCTATCCCATGCTGATGGTGGACAAGGTGATCGACATGCAGCTCGATCGGAGCGCAGTCGGCATCAAGAACGTGACCATCAACGAGCCGTTCTTCCAGGGGCATTTCCCGTCCGAACCGGTGATGCCCGGCGTCCTGATCGTCGAGGCGATGGCCCAGACGGCGGCCGTTCTGGTGGTATCGACCTACGGGCAGGAGTCCGAAGGCAAGCTGGTTTACTTCATGTCGATCGACGACGTGCGTTTCCGCCGCCCGGTTTTTCCGGGCGATCGCCTGGAACTGCACGTCGAGAAGGTCCAGAGCCGGGCCAGCGTCTGGAAGTTTTCGGGCAAGGCGATTGTCGAGGGCAAGGTGGCTGCGGAAGCGACCTTTGCGGCGATGATCCGAGACAAGCCCGCAGAAAGATAGGAGAGGGAACGATGGCCGACGGTGCCGCCAACTACCGGATGTTGCACACCATGATTCGCGTGTACGACCTCGACAAGTCGCTCGCCTTCTATACCGGGGCGATGGGCATGAAGGTGCTGCGCAAGCGCGAGGTGCCCGAAGGAAAGTACACGCTCGCCTTTGTCGGCTACGACGAGGAGCACGCGCAGGCGGCGGTCGAGCTCACCTACAACTGGGACCAGGCCAAACCCTACGAGATCGGGTCGGGCTTCGGCCATCTCGCGGTCGGCGTGCCGGACGTGAAGGCGGTCTGCGACCACGTCGTTCAGAAGGGCGGCAAGGTCACGCGTCCACCGGGACCGGTGAAGTTCGGCACGACCGTGATCGCCTTCGTGGAAGATCCGGACGGCTACAAGATCGAACTGATCGAGCGCAAGTAGCGCTCACACTGAGCCCGCGCGTCTGGCGGGCGCTAGAAATTCAGCCAGTGATATAAAGCGTAAGCGGCGACAGCCGTAGCAACGCTCGTCACCAGCATGCGCAGCAGCGACGGCGTGCGGCCGTTGTCGTTGGCCGGCCGGCCGAGGCGTACGACGCGCGCCCGCGGCCTCGGAGCCTGGGCGACTGCCCAGGTCGAAGCTCGGTGCGATCCGTACGATCTCGGCATGCCGTGACTGTCCTTAGCCGCGCATGTGCAGCGGCTTGTACGGCCGCTCGGTCTGGCCGCTGTAAAGCTGGCGAGGGCGACCGATCTTCTGGTCCGGATCCTCGATCATCTCGTTCCACTGCGAAATCCAGCCAACCGTACGGGCGACAGCGAACAGGACGGTGAACATCGAGGTCGGGATGCCGATCGCGCGGAAGATGATGCCCGAATAGAAGTCGACGTTCGGATAGAGCTTCTTGCTGATGAAGTAGTCGTCTTTGAGGGCGATCTGCTCCATCTCCATGGCGAGCTCGAGCAGCGGGTCGTGGTCGATGCCGAGCGACGTCAGGACCTCGTGACAGGTCTGGCGCATCACCTTGGCGCGCGGATCGTAGTTCTTGTAGACGCGATGGCCGAAACCCATCAGGCGGGTGTGGTCGCCCTTGTCCTTCACGCGGCTCAGGAAGCCCGGGATATTCTGCTTGCCGCCGATCTCGTTCAGCATGTTGATGACGGCTTCGTTGGCGCCGCCGTGGCTCGGGCCCCACAGCGAGGCGATACCGGCGGCGATGCAGGCGAATGGGTTGGCGCCCGAGGAGCCGGCGAGGCGGACCGTCGAGGTCGAGGCGTTCTGTTCGTGGTCGGCGTGCAGCATCAGGATGCGGTCCATCGCCTTCTCGACGATCGGATTGACCACGTATTCTTCGGCCGGCACCGAGAACAGCATGCGCAGGAAGTTACCGGGATAGGAGAGGGTGTTGCTCGGATAGACGAAGGGCTGGCCGATCGAATACTTGTAGGCCATCGCCGCGATCGTCGGCATCTTGGCGATCAGGCGGTACGAAGCGATCATGCGCTGCCGCGGATCGTGAATATCGAGCGAATCGTGATAGAAGGCGGCCATCGCGCCGACCACGCCGCAGCACACGGCCATCGGATGGGCGTCACGGCGGAAGCCACGATAAAAGGTGCTGAGCTGTTCGTGCACCATCGTGTGGTTCGTGATGTCCTTGACGAACTTTTCCTTCTGCGCCTTGTTCGGCAGCTCGCCCTTCATCAGGAGGTAGCAGGTCTCCATGAAATCGCTCTGCTCGGCGAGCTCGGCGATGTTGTAGCCGCGGTAAAGAAGGACGCCCTCGTCACCGTCGATGTAAGTGATCTTCGAGCCGCATGAGCCGGTCGAGGTGAAGCCCGGATCGTAGGTGAACATGCCCGACTCGCCGTACATCTTGCGGATGTCGACCAGACGCGGCCCGACCGTGCCGTGGATGATGGGGAATTCGTAAGATTTGCCGGTTTCGTTGTCGGTCAGGGTCGCGGTCTTTTTGGCCATGGGAATTACTCTTTCGCGCTCGATTTCACGGGTGATTTCAAGGGTTCGGGGGCACCCTAACAAGCCCGCCCAAAGGGCGCAATTGTGCAGCCGGACCGCTATTTCGCGGGTCGTGAAAGGCCCCGCCGCAGGGCCATGAATCGGCCGTCGACACAAGCGCCAGTCTCGCCAGGGCCAACCAAACGGCAGCCGGCGGCGCGGCAGTTAGCGGCCATGGGGCTTTCGACGGTCAACATGATCGGCAGAATCAACAGAATGCTCGCCGTCCATTCAGGATGGCCGCGAGCGGGAGATTGAGCGCGACTGCCGCAAAACCCACACGTGCGAAGACCAACGCGAAGGGGCCGAGTTCGCAAGCTCCCGCTTGCGCCGAACCGGGGGCGCGGGGCTATCCGGCGGCTGCCTGCAATCTCGTCTTCGTTTCGGAGGCACCGAGAACCGCCAGAACCTCGAAAATGCCGGGGGACGCGGTCGAGCCTGTCAGGGCAACACGCAGCGGTTGGGCGACATGGCCAAGCTTCACGCCTTGGGCTTCAGCGAAGTGTCGGATCGCGTCCTCGACCTGCTTCTCGCCCCAGTCGGTAGCCTGGGCGTCCAAGGCACTGGCGAGTTTGCCGAGCAGGCTCCTGGCCTCGGCGGTAAGCAGGGCCCGCGCCTTATCGTCGACGATCGCGGGCGAACCGTGGCGGGCGTAGAAGAGCAGGCTGTCGGCAAGCTCGACCAGAGTGTGGGCGCGTTGCTTTACGCCGGGCATGCCACGCTCGATACGCTGCAGCGCGATCGAATCGACCTTGCCGCCAATCCTCTTCTCGACGAGCGGCAGCACCAGTGGGATCAGCTCCCGGTCTGGCGTCTCGCGCACATAGTGGGAGTTGAGGTTGGTGAGTTTCACCATGTCGAAACGCGACGCCGAGCGGCCGACGCCCGGCAGGTCGAACCACTCGATCGCCTGTGCGGTCGAGATGATTTCGTCGTCGCCATGGCCCCAGCCAAGCCGGAGCAGGTAGTTACGCAGTGCTGCCGGCAGGAAGCCCATGTCGCGGTACGCGTCGACGCCAAGCGCGCCGTGGCGCTTGCTGAGCTTGGCGCCGTCGGCGCCATGGATCAGCGGAATGTGAGCATAGACCGGCTCGGGCCAGCCCATCGCCTTGATGATCTGTAGCTGGCGGAACGCGTTGTTGAGATGGTCGTCGCCGCGGATCACATGGGTGACGCCCATGTCGTGGTCGTCGACGACGACCGCGAGCATGTAGGTTGGCGTGCCATCGGCGCGCAGCAGGATCATGTCGTCGAGTTGGGCATTCTCGACTGTGACCTCTCCCTGAACCGCGTCCTGGATCACCGTCTGGCCGGCTTGCGGCGCCTTGAGGCGGATGACCGGGGCTACGCCGGCCGGCGCTTCCTTCGGGTCGCGGTCGCGCCAGCGGCCGTCGTAGCGCGTCGGCTTGCCGGCGGCCTTCTGTGCCGCGCGCATTTCGTCGAGTTCCTGCGGCGAGGCATAGCAAAGATAGGCATTGCCCGTTGCGAGCATCTCGCGGGCCACTTCGGCGTGTCGTGCGGCGCGAGAGAACTGGTAGGTGACGTCGCCGTCCCAATCGAGGCCCAGCCAGCTGAGGCCGTCGAGGATCGCCGCGATCGCGGGTTCAGTCGATCGGGCGCGGTCGGTGTCCTCGATGCGAAGCAGGTACTTGCCGCCATGGTGCTTGGCGAACAGCCAGTTGAAGAGCGCAGTGCGCGCGCCGCCGATGTGGAGAAAGCCGGTCGGCGAGGGGGCGAAGCGTGTGACGACGGTCATGATTTGCCGCAATTGGGCCCAAAAAGCGCGCCGTAGGTAGGGGACGGTCCTGTTTCTGTCAAACGACAGCAAGCCAGAGGGAGAGCGTGGCGGCGGTTCGCGCCTGGATTCAGGATCAGATCGAGGCCGAACGCGGGCGCTGGATCCTCTGGCTGCCGGTGGCGCTCGGGCTCGGCATTGCGGTCTATTTCGAATTGCCGAGCGAGCCCTCGCTCTGGCTGGGGCCGGCCGCGGCCATCGTGGCGCTGGCAGCCTCTATGCTGGTGCCGAGTGGCGGCTTCCTGAGGGCCCTGTGTGTGGGCGGCGTGGCCGCAGGAGTGGGCTTCGGACTCGCGACTTGGCGAACTGCCGATTTCGCCGCGCCGGCGCTCAGCCGGCCACTGTTCAGCATCAACGTCGAGGGACGGATCGCCGACATTCAGCGGCTGCCGGACAGCGTGCGGGTCGTGCTCGAGGCGGTGCGATTGAAAGGCCAGAATGTCCCACCGCCGGAACTGATGCCGGTTAAAGTACGGGTTTCGCTCGGAAAAGGCGCACCGCCGATGAGCGTTGGCGACCGGCTGCTGGTGCTGGCGAACCTCTCGCCGCCTTCGGGACCGGCCGCCCCGGGGGCCTTCGACTTCCAGCGGGTCGCCTGGTTCCAGCAGTTGGGTGCGGTTGGCTATGCACTGGCGCCGGCGACCGTGGTGGAAAAGGGAAGGCCGAACGGCCTCGTGCGCACCATCGACAATCTGCGGGCCGACGTGACCCGGCGCATCCTTGCCGCACTCCCGGGCCCCGAGGGCGGCGTTGCCGCTGCTCTGCTCACCGGAGAGCAGACGGCGGTCGACAAGGACATCACCCAGGCGATGCGCGACTCGGGTCTCGCACATATCCTGTCGATCTCGGGATTGCACATCGTGTTCGTCGTCGGCCTGGTGATGGGCATTCTGCGCTACGGCATCGCGCTGCTTCCCTGGCTGGCACTCAGGATCGACGCCAAGAAGATCGCGGCCGTGGTCGCACTCGCGGTGGCCTTGTTCTACACCGCGCTTGCAGGCGCGCCGGTGCCGGCACAACGTGCCTGCGCCATGGCGGCCTTCGCGCTGCTAGCGATCCTGCTCGACCGGACGGCGCTGTCGCTCCGCCTCGTCGCCTGGGCGGCTGTTATCGTGCTGCTGTCCGCACCGGAGGTGCTGACCGGCGCCTCGTTCCAGATGTCGTTTGCCGCTGTGATCGCGCTGATCGCGGCATGGGAGGCCGGCGCCAACTGGCGGCGACGCCTGGCCGACCGTGCTGAAGTCTCGCGCCGGCGCTGGTTCTGGAAGGTCGTGGCCTCGATCGGCGGCAGCCTCGCTACCACCCTTATCGCCTCGCTGGCGACCGGCGCCTTTGCGGCCTACCACTTCAATCGCGTTTCCCTGCTTGGGATCGTCGCCAACATGGTCGGTGTGCCGCTCACCGGCGTCTGGATCATGCCATTCGGGCTACTCGCGATGCTGCTGATGCCGTTTGGGCTGGAGAACGTGGCGCTGGTTCCTATGGGGTGGGGAATCGACTGGCTCGACTGGGTGGCGTTTCAGGTCGCGTCGTGGCCGCAGACCGCGACCCTGGTGCCGTCGATGCCGGGGCTCAGCCTATGGCTGTTCACTGTCGGGGGCCTCTGGCTTTGCCTGTGGCGAAGGCGCTGGCGACTCGCGGGCCTGCCTGTGGCGTTGGGCGGGCTGCTGCTCGGAGCAGGGCCCGCGCCTGACCTATTGATGAGCGACGATGGGCGGGTACTCGGCCTGCGCGACCAGAAGGGCATGGTCCACGTCGCTTCGGCCCGGGGCGACAAGTTCGTCAGCGAGGCGTGGGCGCGGCGCAACGGTCAGGACGGCGCGCGGAAATGGACAGTAAGCGCGCAGGAGGAGGCGGCAGGACTCGGCTGCACCGTCGGTCTCTGTCGCTGGCACAAGGGGCCGTGGCGCGTTGCAATGGTAAGCGACGAACGGCGGCTGGCGGAAGCCTGCGATGGCGCTGACATCGTCCTGGCGACGATCGATGCGCATACTCGTTGCCGTGGCCCGCGCCTGGTGATCGACCGACGCGATGCTTGGCGAGAAGGGGCTCAGGCGCTCTGGCTGGACGAGACAGGTGTGCGCCGCGAGAGCGCGAACGCCGTGCGTGGCGATCGGCCGTGGGTGCCCAACAGCTCGGCGCGCCAAAAGACGGCGATCAAGGCACCTGGCGCTTAGCCAAGCGGACGGTCAGTTGTAGCGGCGATAGAGGCCGGCCAGGCGGCCCTGGATCTTGACCCGGTCGGGTCCAAAGATCCGCGTTTCGTAAGCGGCGTTTGCCGGCTCGAGCGCGATCGAGGCGCCCTTCTTGCGCAGGCGCTTGAGGGTCGCCTCGGTGTCGTCGATCAAGGCAACGACAATTTCGCCGGTCTCGGCGGTGTCGGAACTCTTGATGATCGCGATGTCGCCGTTCTGGATGCCAGCCTCGATCATCGAGTCGCCCTGCACTTCGAGGCAGTAGTGGGCGCCCGAGCCGAGCAGGGAAACCGGCACATCGACGGTCGTGGAGTTGTCGCGCAGCGCCTCAATTGGCGTGCCAGCGGCGATCCGGCCGTAAAGCGGCAGGCTGAGAGCCTGCGCCTCGTTCGCGGCCTGAATGGCGCCCGCAAGCGGTACCTTCTCGCCGCGGATGATCTGGGGCACGAAGCCTTCGCGCGTTTCGCTGAAACCGGCGCGGCGAGAGTCGAGCAAAGGCGTGACATTCGGCGCAGGCATGGCGGCTGCTTCAGGCAACTTGAGGACCTGGAGCGCGCGGGCGCGGTGGGGCAGGCGACGCAGGAAGCCGCGCTCCTCCAACCCGGTGATCAGGCGGTGGATGCCAGACTTCGATTTCAGGCGCAGCGCCTCCTTCATCTCATCGAATGACGGTGAAACACCGCCATCGTTGAGGCGCTTGTTGATGAACATCAGCAGTTCGTTTTGCTTGCGGGTTAACACCGTCTTCTCCCCAGAACGCCTACCAACTTTCGGAACAAATCCTGAAAGCTGCGGCTTGTTCTAGTTTAGTTCTTGAATTCTGTCAACTTATCCCAAGGATTCTGGGGATCGGAGCCCCCATGAGGACAAGGGCAGAACGAACTAATAGCCAGGCAACCCTGCGAGTTCGATCACCTGCACCACGTCGCCGGCCTTCCGGGCGGGGTCGTGCGCCGGCCGGACCATGAATGCATCGCACCAGGCAAGTACGGACAGCATGGAACTGTCCTGAACAGCATGCGGTTCGACCATTAGACCGCGCTCCGGATCGCGCGAAAGCTTGGAGCGGACATAATCCTCGCGGGTGTCGTTTACCTTCACGTCGACGGTGAGTCGTGCGGATACCGTCGCCGGCGGGCCGCCCGGCTGGCCCAGCAGGCGCTCCATGGCGGGTTTCAGGAACAGCAGAGCACAGACCATGGTCGAAACGGGATTGCCTGGCAGGCCAAGAACACGGGCGCGATCCTTGGCCGCGAACATCAAGGGCTTTCCGGGACGCATGGCGATGCGCCAGAAATCCATGGTGAAGCCCTGCGCCTTGAGTGCGTCCTGCACCAGGTCGTGGTCGCCGACCGACGCGCCGCCGAGCGTGATCAGCAGATCATGCTGGGCGCCTGCAGCAATGCGATCCTGTATGAGCGCGGCATCGTCGCGCGCGATATCGAACAGCGTCGGCTCTCCGCCCCAGGCGCGCACCAGCGCGGCGACCGCGAGGCCGGAAGAGGAGACGATCTGGTTTCGTCCGACCGGCTCGCCGGGCATCACCAACTCGTCTCCAGTCGAGAGGATTGCGACCCGCGGTTTGCGGTGAACCGACAGCCACGGAACGTTCATCGCCGCGGCCAGGGCAACATCGCGCGTGGTCAGGATTCGGCCGGCTTTGAGCGGCGAATCGCCGGCCGTGAAGTCCAGCCCAGCCTTGCGGATGTGCCGGCCGGGCCGCGGCGCCTCGAGGATGACGATCCCGTCGCCATCGGCCTTGGTGTCTTCCTGGATGACGATCGAGTCCGCGCCCATCGGAAGCGGTGCACCGGTGAAGATGCGAACGGTCTCGCCGGGCTTCAGGGCATGCTCGTACGAGCCGCCCGCCGGCGAACGGCCGACCATTCTCAGCGTCGTCGGCGCGGCAGGCACGTCCTCGGCGCGCATGGCGTAGCCGTCCATGGCGGAAAGATCGGCGGGTGGCTGGGTGAGACGCGCCACCGGCGGCACGACGAGTACGCGGCCTGCTGCATCGGCAACCGACACAATCTCGCCCGGCAATGCCGGAAACGCGGCGATGACTCGCGCATGCGCCTCGCGCACTGTGAGCATGCTAGGCGGCATCAAACGTTCCCGATTTGCCGCCCGACTTGTGCAGCAGACGCACGTCCGTGATCGTCATGCCGCGATCGACTGCCTTGCACATATCGTAAACGGTGAGGGCGGCGACCGAGGCAGCCGTGAGCGCCTCCATCTCGACGCCTGTGCGGCCCTTCAGCTTGCAGGTCGCCTCGACGTCGACGGCGTTGCGCTTGGCGTCGAGCGTCAGCTTTACGTCGACCGAATTGAGCGCCAGCGGATGGCACAGGGGAATCAGATCGGGCGTCTTCTTGGCGGCCATGATGCCGGCAAGCTGAGCCACCGACAGCACATCGCCCTTGGCTGCCTTCCTGTCTCGGATCAGCTTCAGGGTCGCGGGCTGCATGAGGACGCTGGCGCGCGCCACCGCCACGCGTTCGGTGACGTCCTTGGCGCCAACATCGACCATGTGCGCGTTGCCGCGCGCGTCGAAGTGGGTAAGGACCTTCTTCCTGCTCATGCTGCCTTCTTGGCGAGGATCTCGCGTACTGCGGCCTCGACGTCCGGTTTGCGCATGAAGCTCTCGCCTATCAGGAATGCCGAGGCGCCGACCCTGGCCATGCGCGCGAGGTCGGCCGACGAGCCAAGCCCGCTCTCGGCCACGAGCACTCGGTCCCGGGGTACCTTGGGCGCGAGTTGCTCGGTGGTCGCGAGATCCACGGCGAGCGTCTTGAGGTTGCGGTTGTTGACGCCGATCAGGTCTCCCTCGATCCTCAGGGCGCGCTCCAGTTCGGGGGCGTCATGGACCTCGACCAGCACGTCCATGCCCCAGCGGTGCGCCAACTGCGCCAACTCGGCGGCCAGTACATCGCTCAGGCAGGCCATGATCAGCAGCACGCAATCGGCACCGAGCGCCCGCGCCTCGACGATCTGGTACGGGTCGATCATGAAATCCTTGCGCAGCACCGGCAGCTTCGTCGCCGCGCGCGCCTGCACCAGAAATATATCCTTGCCCTGGAAATAGGGTTCGTCGGTCAGCACCGACAGGCAGGTGGCGCCGCCGCGCTCGTAGGCCCGCGCCAGCGAGGGCGGATCGAAGTCGGGTCGGATAAGGCCCTTGCTGGGTGAGGCCTTCTTGATCTCGGCGATCAGCCCGTAGCGGCCGGCCGCGATGGCGGCCTTGAGCGCCCGCGCGAACCCGCGCGGTGCGTCGGCGCTCTTGGCAGCCTTTTCGACTTCGGCGAGCGGGCGGCGCGCCTTGCAGGCCGCAACATGCCTGGCCGTGTCGGCCGTGATCCTGGTGAGCGTGTCGCTCATGTCATGTCCTCAGGCGCAGATCCGTTGCAGCAACTCGAGTGCCTTGCGCGCCTTGCCGCCGTCGATCGACTCGACGGCCATGGCGGCGCCGTCCTTCAGATTGCCGGCCTTACCGGCCACCATCAGAGCCGCAGCACTGTTCAGGACGACGATGTCGCGGAACGCGTCGCGCCGTCCGGCCAGCACCTGACGGATGGCGTCGGCGTTGTGCGCGGCATCGCCACCCTTCAGCTTGTCCATCGTGGCACGCGCGACGCCCGCGTCCTCGGGGGCGATTTCAATCTCCCTGACCTTGCCGCCCTCGAGGGAGGCGGCCCAGCTGTTGGTCGTGGTCGTGAGTTCATCCATGCCGTCCTGGCCGTGCACGACCAGCACGCGGTCGAGCCCAAGCTGGCCCAGCGCTTGCGCCACCGGCTTGAGCCACCGGCGGTCGAAAACACCCACCAGCTGGCGCGAGACGAGGGCGGGGTTGGACATCGGGCCCAGCAGGTTGAAGATGGTCCGCGAGGGAGCGAGTTCGACACGGGGGCCGGCCACGTTGCGCATGGCGCCGTGGTGTCGCGGAGCCATAAGGAAGCAGACATTGGCTTCTGCAAGTGCCTTCTCGAGTGTCTCGATCGGCAGGTCGAGGTTGATGCCGAGCGCGCCCAGGACATCAGCGGAGCCCGACTTGGAGGTAAACGCTCTGTTGCCGTGTTTGGCCACCGGAACGCCCGCGCCTGCGACGACCAGGGCCGAGCAGGACGAGACATTGTATGTACCGTGATGGTCGCCCCCGGTGCCCACGATGTCGATCGCGCCGGCCGGCGCACGCACACGGGCGACCTTGGCGCGCAGCACCTTGGCGCCGCCCGCCAGTTCGTCCGCGGTTTCGCCGCGCACCTTCAGGCCCATCAGGAAGGCACCCATCTGGGCCGGGGTCGCGTTGCCGCTGGTCATGATGTCGAACGCCCGCTCGGCTTCGTCGATGCCGAGCGTCATGCCGTTGCCCACCTTGGCCAGAAGGCCGCGAAAATCGTCGATGTCGCCGCTCACGCTTACTCTCGATCCCTGTTTTGCCCCTTGCCGCCGGGGCGGATGGGCGAGTAGCTATATCACATGGCTGACGAACTGATCCTGAAGGTCACCGGCATGGACTGCGACGGCTGCGTAAAGGCCGTGACACGGGCCGCCACCGGTGCCGGTACCCCCCCTATTTCCGTTGACCTCAAGAGCGGAGAGATGCGCCTGCCGGCGAACGCCGACGTCGCCGCGATCACCAAGGCCGTTCAGCGTGCCGGTTTCGGCATCGCAACTTGAGCTTTTTCGCGGACGGGCCCCGCCATACAGGCAGGGGTTAATGACGTCCGCGAGCAAATGAATCCAATAATCCTATTGTTTGCAATAGGTTATTGCGATTTCCTGATCTTAAGTCCAGACAGCGTTGGATTTCCAAAGGGCGATTGCTTCACTCCGTGCCCTTCGCCGACGGCCGACTCATTTCACCACAGCCAGTCCGGAGCAGGGGCGCCAAGCGCCTTTTCCAGCATCCTGCTTGTTGAGCAGGCCCTCGTGAAGCCGATTCAGGCCGCCTTCTTCTTTTGCTGAGTGGGGTGCTCCCCGGCAATCTTGAGAAAGTTTTCCAGGATCTTGTGCCCGTACTGGGAGGCAATGCTCTCTGGATGGAATTGCACGCCGTGGATCGGCAGGGTCTTGTGGCGCATCCCCATGACGATGTCGCCGGTCTGCGCGGTGATTTCGAGGTCCTTTGGCATGGTAGCCCGGTCGACGATCAGTGAATGGTAGCGGGTGGCCTCGAACGGCGAGGGAACGTCCTCGAAGACGCCCTGTCCCTTGTGTTCTATCCCCGACAGCTTGCCGTGCATTGGCATCGGCGCCCGTATCACCTTGCCGCCGAACACCTGGCCGATCGCCTGATGGCCCAGACAGACGCCGAACAACGGCGCCTGAGCTTTGGCCGCCGCGCGGATAAGGTCCATGCAGATGCCGGCCTCGTTCGGGGTGCAAGGACCAGGGGACAGGACGATTCCGTCGGGTTTCAGAGCCATCGCCTCTTCGACCGTGATCTGGTCGTTACGCTTGACGATACAATGCGCCCCAAGATCGCCCAGAAAGTGGACGAGGTTGTAGGTGAAACTGTCGTAGTTATCGATCAAAAGCAGCACGAGACACCTGCTGGCCGGGAAGAACCTCTATTGTCGCGGAACCGTGCGGCTAAGGAAAGTGGCTGAGAGCATGTCTCCTGTGTTGACGTCCCTGGTCGGCAAGGTGGCGGGCTGGTTCGAACCTCGCCGCCTTTTCCGCGTTCAGGGCCGGCTTCGCTCAAGCGAACTCACGCAGATCGCGGTTTGTGCGGTCCTGGGAGGGCTGATCGGTGCCATGATCGCGGGCCTGCACCTGCTGATCGACGTCATGCACCGGTTTCTGTTTCGAATTCCCGACGGCGACGGTCTCAGCACGGGCATCGGAATCGACCCCGAGCGGATACTGATCGTGCCGGTCGCCGGTGGTTTGCTGCTGGGCATAGTGGCGCTGGCACTGCGCCGCCTGCGGCCCAACGATATCGTCGATCCGATCGAAGCCAACGCACTGCATGGCGGCCGCATGTCGTTTCGCGATAGCGCACGCCTGGTCGGCGAGACGGTGATCTCCAACATGTCGGGCGTCGCGGTCGGAATGGAGGCGGGGTACACGCAGCTCGGCTCCAGCGTGATGTCGAAGGTCGGGCAGTATTTCCGACTGCGCCGTCCCGATCTTCGGGTGTTCACTGCGGCGGGCGCGGCTGCGGCGATCGCGGCGGCCTTCAACGCGCCGATGGCCGGCGCGTTCTACGGTTACGAGTTGATTCTCGGCAGCTACGCCATTCCCGCACTCGCGCCGGTCGGGGCGGCAGCGCTCACCGGTACGCTTGCCATGCCTGTCATCACCGATTCGCAGTCGCTATTCGTTGTGCAGCAGTCCTTCGATTTCCCGATCTGGGTCTATCTGCTGTTCGCCCTGCTCGGCGCGATTGCGGCCGGATTCAGCATCCTGGCGATGCAGTCCGTCACGTGGGCGGAGCGCTACATCCGACGCATCTCTCTGCTGCCGCAATGGCTGCGACCGGCCTTCGGCGGCGCTCTCGTGAGTGGACTGGCGCTGTTGGTGCCGCAAGTGCTGGGCAGCGGCCATGGGGCGATCCAGTACCTGTTCGATCGCAATCCGTCCTTTCTCGCCGTACTGATGGTGCTGATCGCCAAGGTGATCGCGTCGGCGCTGTCCCTCGGCGCCGGTTTCCGCGGCGGCATGTTCAGCACGTCACTATTCCTGGGGTGCCTTCTGGGGCTGGTGTTCGGCGACATCTGCGCCTTCGTGGCGCCCAGCCTGGAGGCCCATCACACCGCGCTGATGATGGTCGGCATGAGCGCCGTGGCGGCGGGCGTGATCGGCGCGCCGCTCACCATGGTGTTTCTGGTGCTCGAGGGCACGTCCAGCTTCCCCATGACGATCGGCGTCATGGTGGGTGTGATCGTCGCGGCAACTATCGTGCGCCTGACCTTCGGCTATTCGTTCTCGACCTGGCGCTTCCACCAGCGCGGCATCGGCATTCGCGGCGCATACGACATCGGTTGGCTTGCCGACTTAACGGTTGGCCGCCTGATGCGTTCGGACCCCAAGGTGGTTTCCGACAGCATGACAGTCCGGGCGATACGCGAGGCTTTTCCCGCCGGCAGCGTGAGACGCGTGTTCGTGGTGGGACAGGACGGCGCCTATCTCGGGGCAATCGACGTGACGCTGCTGCACGATGCGACACAGGAAGAGACTCAGGATAGCCAAGTGGCCCGAGATCTGGCCCGCGACGGCGACCTCTTCCTGTTGCCCTACGAGAACATCCGAACCGCGCTCACGCGCTTCGAGGAGAGGGAGATCGAAACCCTGCCGGTGCTTAACACTTCCGGCGACAAGTCGGTCGTTGGCTACATTTCCGAACAGTACGCGCTCAGGCGCTACAATCAGGAGCTCGAGCGGCGACGCACTGCCGATTTTGGCGAGCGCGGGCTGTTCTCGATTTCCGAGCCGCCGCCACGGGGCTAGAGTGACCACATGTTGAAGAGCGTGTCCTTCTTCCTCGCGTTTGTCCTCGCCACGTCGGCGGCGGCGCAGATCCGTTGCAGCGACGGCCTGGAGCCGATTGACCGTCAGGCTGACGCGCGACTGTCACCGATGGACTTCATTCGGAACGTCACCGCCAACGAGGTCGTTTTTGCCAAGGCCTTTGCGGGCTTCGGACACAAACTGGAGGTCACGCTGCAATCGCTGAAGGGCGGCACAGTAGAAGAGGAGTATCGCCGGGTCAGTACGGTCAGCTTCGACAGCAATGGAGCGCGCCAGGTGAACGTGACCGAAGGGCCGGATACCATGAAGGTCACGCTCCCGAAAGCCAGCCTCGAGGCCCTGCGCGACGGCTTTGCCATCACCCCGGACATCATCGTCGACCGAGACATCGTTTATTCCGGGCGTCAACGCTTTCCGGATTTCAATGCCGCGGTCTTCGACATCCTGGCGCGAGACAACACCGCCGATCGGCAGGCCTTCACCGGGCGGGTCTGGGTTCGTCAACGCGACAACGCGATCGTTCGCAGTTGTGGGCGGGCGTTCGGCGGTCCGTTCGGGCCGATGCGCTATCTCGCGCTGCGCGAGAAGGTCGCTGACAAGTACTGGTTCCCGACCCTGATCAGGGCCGACGATACCGTTCGGATCGACGGCAAGGACCTGCACGTGCGTGTCCACCTGGAATATAGCGACTACAAGGCACGCTGATCTCCCGAAATGGTCGTCGAACCCCTGATCGTGGCGCTGCTGCTGGCCGCAGCGCTGATGCATGCGAGTTGGAATGCGTTGCTGAAGGCCGATCGTTCGGATCGGTTGGCTACCTTTGGCGTGATCATGACCACCGGCACCGTCATGGGCCTGGTCGCGGTGCCGTTCCTGCCGTGGATCCATCCGGGTGCGTGGAAATTCCTGGCGCTGTCGGTGATCATTCACGTCGCCTACTACACCTTCTTGCTGAAGGCATATTCGTACGGCGATCTCAGTCACACCTATCCGATCGCGCGGGGGTTGGGGCCTCTACTGGTGGCATTGGTCTCCGGTCAGTTGATCGGCGAGCACTTGCGCGTGCAGGACATTCTGGGGGTGCTTCTTCTGAGCGGAGGGTTGGTGGCCCTGGCGTTGCCGCTGAAGTCTGCAACGCCGCGGACCGAGGGCCGGCACGGCCTCGCGACGCTGTTCGCAGTACTGACCGGTATAACCATTGCGGCTTACATCATTGCCGACGGTTTCGGTGTGCGTGCCGCCGGTCCGACATTCGAGCACCGCATCGCCTACATCGCCTGGCTGTGCGTGCTGGAGGGACCGTGGCTGCTGGTGCTGGCGATCGCGCTGCGGCCGCAGACCGTCTGGTCGCATCTGAGGCGCACCTGGTGGCGCGGGGTGATCGGTGGAACCATCGCCAATGTCGGCTACGGCATCGCAATCTATGCCCTGGTGCTGGGGCCGATGGCCCACGTCGCCGCCCTGCGTGAGACGTCGGTGCTGTTCGGCGCGCTGATGGGCACGCTGTTGCTGGGGGAGCCGTTCGGGCTGCGACGGGTCGCGGCGGCCGGCGTCATCGTCACCGGTCTGGTGATGATGAACGGGCCGCGTTTCATGTGAGTGGACGGACCTCGATCTCGATTTTCGAGAGACGATCGAACATCCGGCGGTGCGCAGCGATCGGCCACCAGCCATAGAGAAAAACGTCCAGCGGGCCCCACATCGCTACCCATCCGACGATCAGCAGCCCCTCGCGCAGGATGCGGCCTGCACCTTCATCGGCGAGGGGCAGGATCTCGCGCGCGATCAGGCAAACCACGAGGAAGACAAGTCCGATCAGCAGGCTACGGCGCCCGCGCCGCAACTCGGAGTGGAGCCGCCGCATTTCCGCCTGTTCGCGCCAGGCGAAGTGGTTGTGGATCGACTCGACGATGTCTGACGGAGCCGTAAGCCGCAACTCCGGTTCCGACAGCATGACGACCAGACGCATCGGGCGGCCGCCGAGATCCTCGGCCGACCCGATGATGTAATCGTCGACCGCCGCATCGAGCTCCTTCTCGCGGAACGGAGAGGGATCGAGCGAATTGTAGAGTCGGGCCAGCCGGTCGAGGCGCAACTCGATGGCGGCGGTGCTGGGTTCATTACCCGGTACGGTCGCCGTCATGCTGGTATCCGTGCGGTTGCCTTCTACTTGCCGGGTGGCGGGTACATCTTGGCAGCGTCGGCGCGCAAGCGGCTCCGCGAGGCGGCGCGCAGGTACATCATATGGCCGCCGTTGTAGAGATTGAGGGTCACCCGATCGGCCGACACCTTGGGTGGCAGGTGGTCGAGAAGGTAGCGGCTGGCGAGATACGGCGTCACCAGATCGGTCATCCCGTGTGCCACCATGAGCTTCAATGCAGGATTGCCGGCGAGGGCTTCACGCAGCTGTTTCGCGGCGCCGACGTAACCGCCACTGATAGTGAGGCCACTCCACCAGTCCCAGCGCCGCGTGACCTCGTTGCTCTGGATCACGTAGGGGATGTCGGTTCGCACACCCAGAGCCCCGTGAAGGTAGTCTGCCATGGCGGAGCCAAGCGCCGTGCGGAGGCTCTCGGCAGTGGGATCGCCGTGAGACGTCTCCGAAGTCGGAGAAGGGTCGGGGGCGCCGAGCGTTCCGTCATAGTAGCTGGCCAATTGCTGATCGCTGCGCCGGATTTCTCGGACGAATACTTCTGCCGGAACGCGACCACCGAACCTGGCGACCAGGGGTTCGGGCAACCCCGTGAACCCGGCGACTCTGGCGTAAGTTGCCTTGACGTCCGCTTCGACGGGCGGCGAGGCGGACAGCGCGGAGAGATAAGGGCCGAGCGCGAAACGCTCGACCTCGGTCAGTGCAGCGGCGGTCGTAGGCGCCTTCCGCTCCAGCGCCACAGCAGCATAGGACGGCAGCAGCAAGGCGTCAGGCAGCACAGACATCGGATCGTGCGTGATGAGGCTGAATTCGATGACCGGCGAGACCATGAACAGTCCGGACACGGCAATGCCGTGTTCGGCTGACAGCAAGTGAGCAAGTCCCGCGGCGCGGAAGCCGCCATAGCTTTCGCCGACGATGTATTTCGGCGATCCCTGCCTGCCGTTGCGCGCAAGGTAGAGGTCGACGAACGCCGCCAGCGATTGCACGTCGCCATTTACGTTCCAGTAGCGCTTGTTGGCTTCTTCGGTGGCGGCGACGGTGCGGCTGTAGCTGGTGCCGATCGGATCGACGAAGACCA
>CAWUOG010000018.1:0-20518 GCA_963923875.1 uncultured Alphaproteobacteria bacterium | reverse complement strand
GTCTTATCGCCGTTCAACTCAAGCAACCTGGCACCCCAACGCACCACCAGAACTACGTTGCCGTCAGCATCCTTGCTCCACCAACGCTTCAGGCGCTTGGCTACTTCGACACGCTTCTTCTCGCCCGTGTCCGTCAATTCCCAACGCTTCCTCGTAATCCTCAGCTCGCGTCCTTCTGCGTCAGCCTGAGCGATGTCACGCTGCTCGAGTAAATTGGCGACGAGCTTGTTGCGCCGATATTCAATCGGGCTGATGAGGTTCGCCGCTTCCGGCGCAGTCGTAAACGTAAGTCCTTTAAGCATGCTCATTGCGTCTCTCCATCGTTGCTAAGTCGGCTTCAATAGCCAGACAACGTGGAGGGCAAGCACTAAGCGGACTATACGCGGCCGTGGCAGTGCTTGAACTTCTTGCCCGATCCGCAGGGGCAGGGCGCGTTGCGCGAGATCTTGCCCCAGGTCGCGGGATCGTTGGGGTCGGCCTTAGGGTTGACCCGAGGCCGCTGAAGCGTGGCGACGCCCTCGCCGCCGTTGGGATCGGCCGGATCGAAGGCAGGATCGCTCGCCATCGCCGCCGCCAGCGCTGGATCCTCGTGGACCTCGTGCATCTGGCCCGTCGCCGGCCCGGTCGGCATCGGTGGCGCTTCCATGCGCAGTTGCAGGGTCGCCAGGACGTTCACGGTCTGCTCGCGCAGGCCGGTCAGCATGTCGTTGAACAGGTTGAAGGCCTCGCGCTTGTATTCGTTCAGCGGATCCTTCTGGCCGTAGGCGCGCAGCCCGATGCCCTGCCGCAGATGGTCGAGATGCAGCAGGTGCTCTTTCCAGCTCTGGTCGAACAGCTGCATCAGCACGCTCTTTTCGACCTGGCGCCAGACCTCGGGGCCATATTGCGCGGCCTTCTGGGCGAACAGCCGGTCGGTCGATTCGCCGAGCCGGTTCTTGATCTCTTCCTCGGCGATGCCCTCTTCCCTGGCCCAGGCATCGAGCGGCAGGTCGAGGCCGAACACCCTCTGGACATCGTCCTTCAGCTCGGCCGTCTTCCACTGCTCGGCATAGACGCCTTCGGGAATGTGGCGCGACACCATCGCCTCGATCACGTCGCGGCGCATCTCGGACACGACCTCGGAGACGTCCTCCGTGGCCATCAGCTCGATGCGCTCCTTGTAGATCTCCTTGCGCTGGCTGTTCATGACGTCGTCAAAGCGCAGAAGGTTCTTGCGGATCTCGAAGTTGCGCGCCTCGACCTTGCCCTGCGCCGTTTCCAGCGCCTTGTTGAGCCAGCGATGAGTCAGGGCCTCGTCGTCGGCCATGCCCTTCTTCTGCACCCAGTCCAGCACCTTGTTGTTGCCGAAGATGCGCATCAGGTCATCTTCGAGCGACAGGAAGAACTTCGACGCACCAGGATCGCCCTGGCGGCCCGAGCGGCCGCGCAACTGGTTGTCGATGCGCCGGCTCTCGTGGCGCTCTGTGCCGACGACGTAGAGGCCGCCGGCCTTGCGCACGATCTCGCGGTCGCGCTCGACGCCGGCGCGGATTTCCGCCTCGACTCGTGCGAGTTCCGACTTGCGCTGGTCCTCGTCGGCGAACTTCGCGGCGATCTCCGGGGCGCTCTGGCGCACCAGCATCTCGACGTTGCCGCCGAGCTGGATGTCAGTGCCGCGGCCGGCCATGTTCGTGGCGATGGTCACGGTGCCCGGCCGGCCGGCCTGGGCGACGATCTGCGCTTCCTGCTCGTGGAAACGGGCATTCAGGACGTTGTGCGCGATGCCGGCCTTCTTGAGCTCGTCGGAAAGCGCCTCCGACTTCTCGATCGAGACCGTGCCGACCAGCATCGGCTGATTGCGCTCCTGACACTCCTTGATCAGCTTGACGATGGCGCGCGTCTTGTCGGCAAGCGTGCGATAGATCTCGTCGTCGGCGTCCTTGCGCGCGACCGGCACGTTCGTCGGGACCTCGACGACCTCGAGCCTGTAGATCTCCCCGAATTCCGACGCTTCGGTCATCGCCGTGCCGGTCATCCCCGCGAGCTTGGGATACATGCGGAACAGGTTCTGGAAGGTGATCGATGCCAGCGTCTGGTTCTCACGCTGGATCTCGACCTTTTCCTTGGCCTCGAGCGCCTGGTGCAGGCCCTCCGAATAGCGGCGGCCGGCCATCATGCGGCCGGTGAACTCGTCGATGATGACGACCTGGCCGTCCTTGACGATGTAATCGACGTCGCGTGCGAACAACTTGTGGGCGCGAAGCGCCTGCGTTACGTGGTGCAGGACGGTGACCTGGTTCGGCGCATAGAGGCTCTGACCTTCCGGCATCAGGCCGTCGGCGCGCAGCAATTCCTCGACCGCCTCGACGCCGGCATCGGTGAACACAACGGTACGGTTCTTCTCGTCCTTCTCGTAGGCGTCCGGCTTCAGTCGCGGGATCACGGCGTCGGCACGGCGGTAGAGTTCGGACGAATCCTCGGCGGGACCGGAGATGATCAGCGGCGTCCGCGCCTCGTCGATCAGGATCGAGTCGACCTCATCGACGATGGCATAGTTGAAGGGCCGCTGGACCATGGAGGCCTGCTGGTACTTCATGTTGTCGCGCAGGTAGTCGAAGCCCAGTTCGTTGTTCGTGCCGTACGTAACGTCGCATTCGTACGCGGCTTTGCGCTGCTCGTCGCTCAGCTCGTGGACGATTACGCCGACGGTGAGACCGAGGAACCTGTAAACTTGGCCCATCCATTCGCTGTCGCGCTTGGCCAGGTAGTCGTTCACGGTGACGACATGCACGCCCTTGCCTTCGAGGGCGTTGAGATAGACCGGCAATGTGGCGACCAGGGTCTTGCCTTCGCCGGTCTTCATCTCGGCGATCTTGCCCTGGTGAAGAATCATGCCGCCCTTGAGCTGCACGTCGAACGGGCGTTGGCCCAGCGTGCGCTTGGCGGCTTCGCGAACCGTCGCGAAGGCCTCGACCAGCAGGTTGTCGAGCGACTCGCCCTTGGCCAGGCGTTCGCGGAACTCGGCCGTCTTGCCGCGCAACGCCTCGTCGCTCAGCTTGGCAAACTCCGGCTCCAGTGCGTTGATCCTGGCGACCGGCTTGTCGAGGCCTTTGACGATGCGATCGTTGGCCGTGCCGAACAGGCCTCGGGCAAGCGCCCCCAGCATGAAAACCTCGAAATCCTAATGACTTAGGCGGGCTGCCCAGCCTGCCGTGCCGGTCAGAGATAGAGAGCGTGCCGAGCAGTGTCAACGCGAGCGGGCGGGCCCCGCCCGACTGTCGTCGCAGCTCTCACGAAAAAGTGCCGTAATTCATCGGCAACAGGTTGCCTGCAATGAGCGCTGCTGTGTAAACGGTGGGCGGCGCCTCTTTGCGTCACGTAATTCGTTGCCGGAGCCTTTCATGAGCCGTCGCCTGCGTATCCTGCGCTTCACCCTGCTGTGCTGCGCAGCGATGGCCAACCCGGTGTTCGCCCAGCAACCCGCCCAGGCGCCGGCGAAGCCCGCCGCCGCACCACCCGCCCAGACGGCTCCCGCCGCGTCCAAGCCGGCCGGTCAGGCCCAGACTCCGGCCCTGAAGGATCCGGTGGTCGCGACCGTCAATGGCCAGCAAATCCGGCTGTCCGAACTCGAGGTCGCACAGCAGGCGCTGCCGCCACAATACCGCAACGTTCCGCTGCAATCCGTCTATCAGGCGCTGCTCGAGCGCATCATCGACAGCAAGCTGGTGGTTTCCGATGGCCGCAAGAACAAGGTCGGCGACGATCCCGCCTTCAAGAAGCGCATGGCCTTCGTCGAGGAGCAGGTGATCCAGGACTACTGGCTGCAGCGCGAGATCGCCAAAAAGGTCACACAGGAAAAGATGCAGCAGCGCTACGAGGAGCGCCTGAAGTCGATGCCGCCGGAGGAGGAGGTGCACGCCCGCCACATCCTGGTGTCGACGGAAGACGAGGCCAAAGCGCTGATCGCCGAGATCAAGAAGGGCGCGTCGTTCGACAAGCTCGCCAAGGAGAAGTCGACCGACAAGGCATCGGGTGCCGAGGGCGGCGATCTCGGCTGGTTCAAGAAGTCCGACATGGTGAAGGAATTCGCCGATGCCGCCTTCGCGCTCAAGAAGGGCGAACTGACCGAGGCGCCGGTCAAGACTCAGTTCGGATACCACGTCATCAAGGTCGAGGATCGCCGCAAGGCGCCGCCGCCGGCCTTCGAGGAAATGGCCGAACAAATCCGCGAGGAGTTGGCGCGTGAGACCGTGACGAGTCTTCTCGACCAGCTGAGGTCCAACGCCAAGATCGAGAAATTCAACATCGACGGCAGCAAGCCCGACCCGGCCGCGGCGCCGCCGGCGGCACGGTCGGCCGCCCCGCCCGCCGCGGCCCCGCCGGCATCGCCGCAGAAATAGCTCTCGGGCGGCGTCAGCGCCGTCCAACTTGAACTCACGTTTTTCGACGTTTTTGGTGTAGTCTCCGCGAATCGGCCGCCCAGACATGACCGGTCCGCCGAGGGGGAAGACTAATGTCCGTCAAACACGCCGTATCGCCGCTTGCGCCCAAGACGACGCCGACGCTGCCGCGTATCGCAGGCGTCAAACTCGCGGCGGCCGCATCGGGGGTGCGTTACCAGGATCGCGACGACGTCATGCTGGCCCTGCTGCCGGCTGGCGCCACCATTGCGGGCGTGCTCACCAAGTCCAAGACCTGCTCGGCCCCGGTCGACTGGTGCCGCAAGAACCTCGCCCGAGGCAAAGTGCGTGCGATCGTGGTCAACGCCGGCAACGCCAATGCCTTCACCGGCAAGCTCGGAGACAAGGCGGTTGAGGAAAGCACCCGGGCGATCGCCCAGGCGCTGGGGTGCCCGCGCAACGAAGTGTTCATGGCCTCGACTGGCGTGATCGGCCAGCCGCTTGACTGGGAAAAGATCGCGGCTGTGGTGCCCGCCCTGATCAAGGGCGCACGGGAGGACAACTGGTCGTCTGCCGCCGGCGCGATCATGACCACCGACACGTTTCCCAAGCTCGCCACGCGTCAGGCCAAGATCGGCGAGAAGACCGTCACGTTGAACGGCTTCCTGAAGGGCTCGGGCATGATCGCGCCAGATATGGCGACCATGCTGGCCTTTATCTTTACCGACGCCAAGGTACCCGGGTCGGTGCTGCAGAAGCTGCTGACCGATGCCGCCGACAAGTCGCTGAATTGCGTCACGGTCGACGGCGACACCTCGACATCCGACACTTTGCTGCTTGCCGCCACCGGTTCGGCACGGCATGCCCCGATCGAGGAAGCCGACGATCCGGTGCTTGTCGACTTCAAGCGTGCGCTCGACGAGCTGTTGATCGACCTCGCCCAGCTTCTGGCGCGCGATGGCGAGGGGGCGACCAAGTTCATCACCATCAACGTGGGCGGCGCCTCGTCCAACGGAGCGGCCCGCAAGATCGGTCTGGCGGTCGCCAACTCGCCGCTGGTCAAGACGGCGATCGCCGGCGAGGACGCCAACTGGGGCCGTATCGTCATGGCGGTCGGCAAGTCGGGCGAGCGCGCCGACCGCGACAAGCTGAAGATCTCGATCGGCGGCGTGAAGATCACCGACGCGGGCCAGGTCGTGCCCAACTATGACGAGGCGCCGGTCGCCAAGCACATCAAGGGCACCGACATCGTGATCGATATCGATCTCGGCATCGGCCGTGGCCGCGCCACCGTATGGACGTGCGACCTGACGCACGGCTACATCGACATCAACGGCAGCTACCGCTCTTGAGACGCACTCCTTGAGCGCGCGCCTGGAGGATGAGTGTCCCGGCGGCGTGCCGCCCCTCGGGAATCGGCCGATGGTGTTGGTGGCCGCGGTGGCGCTGGTCGATCCCGACGGCAGGGTGCTGATCGCGCAGCGGCCGGAAGGCAAGTCGATGGCTGGCCTCTGGGAGTTTCCCGGTGGCAAGGTCGATGCCGGCGAGACGCCGGAGCATGCGCTGGTCCGCGAGCTCAATGAGGAGCTTGGCATCGAGACCGCGACGAGCTGCCTGGCGCCGATCGCCTTCGCGAGCCACGGGTACGAAAAGTTTCATCTGCTGATGCCGGTCTATGCCTGCCGAAAATGGCGCGGCACGCCGCAGCCGCGGGAAGGCCAGATCCTGAAGTGGGTGCTGCCGACGGAACTCGGCCGCTTTCCCATGCCGCCCGCCGACCTCCCGCTGGTCGGATTGCTGCGCGATCTGCTCTGAACGCTAGCCCGGCGGGTTGAGCGGCACGCCTTCGCGCCAGCCGGTGAGGCGGCGGAAGATAATTGCCTGCGCGGTAGCCGCGATCCCGACGCCTGCATAGGAAACGAGGATGGCGATTGCCCAGGCGATCACCGCGGCGGCCGTGTCGGCGCCGATGCTGCGAATGACGGCATGTGGGACGAGTGCCGCCACCATGATTGCGATCGCACCGGCGAAATAGATCAGGAACAGCGTCGCGACGATCGCCCAGGCGCTGCCGCGGCTGAACGCCCAGGCTTCGCGCGGCGAGAACGGCGCGCCAACCGCAGTGGCGGCCAATCCGAAACTTACGCGGAGTGCGATCAAGGCGGAAACCATGAAGCCGACGCCGAGCGGTGCAGCGAGGGTCTCGCGCTTGGCGAGGTCGGGGTCGATCTGGCCACTGCTGAAGCCCGCCGGGTCGATCGAGCCCAGGGTCAGCACGAAGGCGCCGATCAGCAGGAACGTGACGCCGCCGATGCGGATCAGATGCATCAGGAAGGCGCTCTCGCGGGCCGACCAGCCGAGGCCAGGAAGCCGTTCGACGCTGCGTGGACCCATCAGCACCACGCGCATCCAGGCAACCATGAACATCACGGTGGGAATCACGTCGATCGCCTTCTCGGCCAGCATGCCGAGCGGCGACTCGCGATTCAGGCCGGCGGCGGCTATGCGCAGCACCAGCGAGATGATCCAGGGGATCGTCACCAGGTGAAAGAACAGACGGAGATTTGCGAAGAAGAAGCCGAAGCTCTCCGACAGAAGATCGCCGAACGGCAGTTTGTTGGGCAAGCGATCAGCTCCGTCCGGCTTTCACGCCGGTACTGTGTTCGGTGGTGCCGAGCGCCTCGGACAGGCGATGGGCGGCGCTGCCAGGCCGCAGCGCTTTCGGCTGGGAGGCATGCGGCGCCCAGCCATGGAGGAACAGGACTTCGAAGGTCGCGGCAATCCGGCCGTTCGGCCGCGCGAACCGCTCGGCATATATCTCGGCGGCGCGCAGCAGGGTCGTACGCCGGCTGAAGCCGCGCCGGCGTTCGGCCACCAGGTTGCCTTCGCCCATGGCGCTCAGTTCTCGCATCAGTGCGAGCGCGTTGTCGTATTCGACGTCGATGGATTCGCTGTCGGCGACCGGCAGGGCAAAGCCCGCGCGCTGCAGCAGACCCGCCGCGTCGCCAAGATCGGCGAACGGTGAGATGCGCGGACTGAGGCCACCCTCGACCTCGCTTTCCGCCGCAGCCAGCGCCTGGCGCAACTGCCACAGGGTGCCTCCGCCCAGCATCGCGGCGAGGAACAGCCCGTCGGGTCGCAGGCAGCGCGAGATCTGGATCAGCGCGCCGGGCAGGTCGTTGACCCAGTGGAGGGTCATGGCGCTCAGCACCAGATCGAAGCTCTCGGGCGCGAAAGGCAGCGCCTCCTCGTCGGCAACCACGGCCGGCCCCGCGGCACGCCGCGCGAAGGAAAGGCCGAGATCGGCGCGGATCAGACGCCCCAAGACGTCGCGCGCGCCGAGCGCCTTGGCGATCTCGTCGCCGTGGCAGCCGAGATCGAGCGCCAGGTCGAAGCGGCGTTTCACGTCGTCGAGCCGTTCGACCAGCCGGGTGGCGATCTCCTGTTTCAGGAACGCACGGCCGCTCCAATCTTGCGCGGCGCGCGCGCGGCGCAGGCGGAGCGCGGTGCGGTCGAAGACCAGCAGGGGATCGGGAGCGGGCACGCTCTGTATGTAGGGCGAAAGCATGGCGGCGGGTAGGGGAGCGTGCCCCGCTGTCGGCCCAATTGTCGGGCCACATGCCGAGATGGACGTGGTCTCAGCCTGCAGGCAGATGGGCCGGCACTTGAGCCGGCTGATGGTGGATGCCGTGCTGCCGCCGCTCTGCCTCGGCTGCAACGAGATCGTCGCGACTCCCGGAGCACTGTGTGCGGGGTGCTGGAGTGCGCTTTCCTTCATCGCGCCGCCGCAATGCCGGCGCTGCGGCGTGCCGTTCGCCCATGACGTCGGCCCCGATGCCTACTGCGCCGACTGCCTCGCCCGGCCGCCGCGCTATCGCTGCGCCCGGGCCGCCCTGGTCTATGACGAACGCAGCCGGCGCATCGTCCTGCCGTTCAAGCATGGCGATCGGACCGACATGGCGAAGTCCTGCGCCGGCTGGATGGTGCGAGCGGCCGGCGAGTTGCTGCCCGAGGCCGATCTCGTCGTGCCCGTGCCGCTGCATTGGCGGCGCCTGTTCACCCGACGCTACAACCAGGCGGCGCTGTTGGCTGGGATGGTAGCGCAACAGTCCGGCCGGCGTGCCGTACCCGACCTCTTGCGCCGTCACCGGTGGACCGGTTCGCAGGCCGGTCTGCGCGGCAAGGAAAGGCGGCGCAACGTGCGGCTCGCCTTCGATGTCCATCCCCGATGGACGGGAGAAGTGCGGAACCGCGGCGTGCTGCTGGTCGACGATGTACTGACCACCGGAGCCACGATCGACGCCTGTACGCGAGCCTTGCAGCGGGCGGGAGCCCGCCATGTCGATGTCCTGACGCTGGCGCGGGTCGTGCGGCCGGCGTTATAGTTGTCGCAAGGAGTTTCCGATGGCCAAGATCGAAATCTACACGACGCCGTGGTGCGGCTACTGCGCTCGCGCCAAGGCCCTGCTCGAGAAGAAGGGCGCCTCGTTCGAGGAAATGGACGTGATGGAGGACGAGGCCAAGCGCGCCGAGATGCGCTCCCGCTCCAAGCGCACGACCGTGCCGCAGATCTTCATCAACGGCCAGCATATCGGCGGCTCGGACGAACTTGCAGCCCTCGAAGGCGCCGGCAAGCTCGACGCGCTGCTCGCCCAGCCCGGCTGAGGAGCCTTCAATGACTGCGTTCAAGGCTGGCCTGATCCAGACCAATGTCAGCAACGACATGGCCGAGAACGTGGCCTTCGTGCGCGAGCAGGCGCGGCTGGCGCGCGATGCCGGCGCCGACTTCATCATGACGCCGGAGAACACCGGTCTGATCGGTGCCAACCGGGCCGACACGCTCGACAAGGCGCAGACCGAGGAGACGCACGGCATGCTGGCCGCGGCTCGCGCCTCGGCGCGCGACACCGGCGCCTGGTTTCTGCTCGGCTCCATCCACGTCCGCGTCCCGGGCGAGGAGCAGATCCGCAACCGTTCCTACCTGATCGATTCGTCGGGCGGCATCGTCGCGAGCTACGACAAAATCCACATGTTCGATGTCGAGCTGAGTGGCGTCGGTGGCCAGAGTTATCGCGAATCGTCGACCTTCAAGCCGGGCGAGCGTTCGGTCCTGGCCGAAACGCCGTGGGGCGTGCTCGGCATGACGATCTGCTACGACCTGCGCTTCCCCTATCTCTATCGCGAACTGGCACATGCCGGCGCGGTGATGCTGTCGATCCCGTCGTCGTTCACCGTGCCGACCGGCAAGGCCCACTGGCACGCAATCCTGCGCAGCCGCGCCATCGAGACCGGCTGTTTCGTCTTCGCGCCGGCACAGGTCGGCACGCACAAGGGCTCCAATCGCCAGACCTACGGCCACTCGATTGCGATCGCGCCGTGGGGCGAAGTGCTGGTCGACGCCGGCGGCGAGAAGCCGGGCTTCGTGATCGCGGACATTGATCTCGCCAAGGTCGTGGAGGCCCGCAAGGCGGTGCCGTCCCTGCAGCACGATCGGAAGTATTCGCCGCCGGTGCTGCACAAGGCGGCGGTCGCGAAGGCGGCCGAATAGTTACGGCTTGCGCGCAGCGATGCGCTGAACCATCGCCATCGAAGGCGCGCTGATCAGGCGGGCCTCGTAGGCAACCACGGAAAAGCTGCCGCGCACCAGATCGAGCAACTCGCCATCCTTGAGCAGGAATTCCGGCCGGCTCGGTTTGCCGAAGCGTTCGTTGCCGACCATGAACGTCTGATAGAGCAGCACACCGCCAGGCTCGATTGCGGCCAGCAGGTCGGGCATCAGCGGGCGATGCAGATAGTTAGTCACCACGACGGCAGCGAAGCGACGCGACGGGAATGGCCAGGGACTGCCATCCTCGAGATCGGCCCGGATCACTTCGATATTGGAGGCGGCCTGGAGGGCGGTCGTGTCCCGATCGACCGCCGTCACCTTGTGGCCGCGGTCGGCAAAGAAGCGCGTGTGGCGCCCGCCGCCGGCTGCGACGTCGAGCACCGTGGCTCCGGCCGGCACCAAACCGGCCCATTGGACGATCCAGGAAGCGGGCTGGGACCCTCTTGCGTCGGCGGTCATGACACCCCATTCTTCTGGCACTCCCCTATCGGGAGTGCCAAACAGCCGAAATTGTTCATCTTTTCATGATTCTATACCGACTGCGCTGCTCCAAGGGCCACGAGTTCGACAGCTGGTTCAAGGACAGCAAGACCTACGAACGCCAGGAAAAGAAATCCTTGGTCGGCTGCGCCGTGTGCGGTGACTCCAAGGTCACGCGGGCGATGATGGCGCCGCGCCTGGGCACTAAGGGCAACAAGGCCAAGACCGGCGGGCCGGAACCTGTGAGCGCGGCGCCTCCGCCCCCCGCGCCGTCGCCGGACCAGGTCCAGGCGGAGCAGACGATGGCGGCGCTCGCCCGGAAAATGCCGAAGGAGCTGCGCGAGGCATTGATGAAGGTGCGGGCCGAGGTCGAAAAGAACTGCGAGCATGTCGGCGACAAATTTGCCGAGGAGGCGCGCAAGATTCACTACGGCGAGAGCGACAAGCGCGGCATCTACGGCGAGACGACCGACGAGGAAGCCGAGGCCCTGGCCGAGGAAGGCATCGAATTCGGCCGCCTGCCCTGGATTCCGCGCGGTAACTGAGGGCGTCCTTCAGGTCGCCTTTGTCGCGCCCTTCAGATTGAGCAGATTGCCGGCCAGGATCAGCCCGGCCCCGAGCGCGGTCATCAGATCGATCCGCTCGGCATAGACCAGCCATCCGGTCAGCGCGGCGAGTGGCACGCGCAGGAAGTCCATCGGAATCACCACGGTTGCATCGGCGTGCAGCAGGGCGTGAGTCATGCAGTAGTGCGAGTAGGTGCCGCAGAAGGCGATCACCAGAAGCCAGCCCCAGATGTACAGCGACGGCGTGCGCCATTCGTAGAGCGCCGGCGCCAGTCCCATGATCGACTGGATCGTCATCATCCAGAACAGGATCACCACGACCTTGTCGTGACGCGTCAGCGACTTCACGAAGATGATCGAAGTCGCGAAGCCAAACGACGCGGCCAGCGCGATCAGCTGACCGACATTGATGCTGCCGTCGAACGGCCGCACGATGATCGCGACGCCGACCAGGCCGAGCACGACCGCGATGTTCTTCCACAGCCCCATGCGCTCGCCGAGGAAGGTGACGGCAAGGATCGCCGTCCAGATCGGCATCGTGAACTCGATCGAGATCACCTGAGCGAGCGGGATCATGGTCAGTGCCATCAGCCAGCTGAATTGTGCGCCGTAGTGAGCGATGTTGCGCCCAAGATGACGCCACGGGTGCCGGGTGTGCATTGCCTGCAGCCCGCCATGGGCATGGATCAGCGGATAGAGCATGGCGAGCCCGATCAGCGAGCGCAGTTCCATGACCTGAAAGACGTTGAGCTCGCGCGTCGTCTCGCGCCCGGCGACCGCCATGACGACCATGCAGGCAAGCCAGCCCGCCATCCAGAGCGCGGCCTTGAGCGTACCGGTCACGACAGGCTCAGGCGGACCTGGTGCCGTAGAGCATGTAATTGACGTCGAGATCGCGACTGTTGAGCGACCATACGCGGCTGAGCGGGTTGTAGACCACGCCGACGATTTCCTGGGCCTCGATGCCGCCGCCGCGCAGGCCGTTCACGACCTCCGATGGCTTCAGGAATTTCTTCCAGTCGTGCGTGCCGCGCGGCAGCCAACCCAGCACGTACTCCGCCCCGGCGATCGCCAGCATCCAGGCCTTGGCCGTACGGTTGAGCGTGGACAGGAACAGCAGGCCACCGGGCTTCACCATCTGGCCGCAGCTCCGCAGGAACAGATCGACATCAGCCACGTGCTCGACGATCTCCAGGGCCAGCACGATGTCGTACTGCCGGCCTTCCCCGGCCAAAGCCTCGGCGGTGTGCTGGCGGTAGTCGATGGCCAGGCCTTGGTGCCCGGCATGAAGGGCGGCGGTGGCGATGTTGCGGTCGGCGGCGTCGATGCCGGTGACATGGGCGCCGAGCCGCGCCATGGGCTCGCAGATCAGCCCGCCGCCGCAGCCGATGTCGAGCAGGCTGAGGCCTTCGAGGGGCAGGCCCGACAGGGCATCCCGGTTCCAGTGGGTTGCCGCGCGGTCGCGGATATAGCCCAGGCGCACCGGATTGAGCCGGTGCAGCGGCGCGAATTTGCCCGCCGGGTCCCACCACTCCTCCGCAATGCGGGAGAAGCGCTCGATCTCGGCGGGATCGACGGTCGAGGCGGCACCGGATGGTGCTGATTCGGTCATGGCTGCCCTTGACCCCAATGGTTTCCCCGGTGTCTATACCGCGCTTTCGAGAAGGTCTATGGCGCGCATCGTTCTCAAATTCGGCGGCACATCGGTCGGCGACACCGACCGCATCAAGAATGTTGCGCGCAAGGTGAAAGCCGAGGTCCAGCGCGGCAATCAGGTCGCCGTCGTCGTTTCGGCCATGTCGGGCGCCACCAACCAGCTGGTGAAGTGGGTCAACGACATCGCGCCGCTGCACGACCCGCGGGAGTACGACGTCGTCGTCGCGACTGGCGAGCAGGTGACGATCGGTCTTCTGGCGCTGGCCCTGCAGCAGGAAGGCGTGAAGTCGCGTTCCTGGGTGTCGTGGCAGATTCCGATCAAGACCGACGATGCCTTCGCCAAGGCGCGGATTCTGGAGATCGATACCACTGCCATGGGCAAGACCATGGAGCAGGGCGAGGTGCCGATCGTACCGGGCTTCCAGGGCGTGGCGCCGGATGGACGTATCACGACGCTCGGTCGCGGCGGCTCCGATACGTCGGCCGTGGCGCTCGCCGCCGCACTGAAGGCCGATCGCTGCGATATCTACACCGACGTCGACGGCGTCTACACGACCGACCCGCGGATCGTGGAAAAGGCGCGCAAGATCGACCAGGTGACCTACGAGGAGATGCTCGAGATGGCGTCGCAGGGCTCGAAGGTCCTGCAGACGCGATCGGTCGAGCTGGCAATGAACCATCACGTGCGCGTGCAGGTGCTGTCGTCGTTCGACGAGGCGCTGGGCAGCGACCTGCCGGGCACGATGGTCGTGGACGAGGAAGAGATCATGTCCCAGGGACTCGAAAAATCTGTCGTGAGCGGCATCGCCTTCTCGAAGGACGAGGCCAAGATCACGGTGACCCGCGTGGCCGACCGGCCGGGTGTCGCGGCGGCGATCTTCGGACCGTTGGCCCAGGCCAACATCAACGTCGACATGATCGTGCAGAACGTGTCGCTCGACGGCAGCTCGACCGACATCACCTTCACGGTGCCGCGCACCGATCTCGCCCGCGCCGTGCAGCGGCTCGAGCAGGCCAAGTCGGACCTGAAGTTCGCCGAAGTGAAGTCCGATACCAACGTCGCCAAGATTTCGGTGATCGGCGTCGGCATGCGCAGCCATGCCGGCGTGGCGCTGAAGATGTTCGAGACCCTGGCCGGCAAGGGCATAAACATCCAGGTGATCTCGACCTCGGAGATCAAGGTGAGCGTGCTGGTGGCCGCCGAGTACACCGAACTGGCGGTGCGTGCCTTACACACGGCTTACGAACTGGATGCGGCCTAGGCGCAATTAGACGAGCCGGCGCAGCCCGGAACGAACGCTGGCTCCGCCGTCGCATAAGCCTGGCTCTTGCTCGGAACAAGATAACGACGGCCACAAGCGGGTAGCCGGTCCGGCGCGCATCTTGCTATAAGCAGCTCATGCGCGCGGGGATCGCCCATTCGGCTGACCAACACGCCCGTCCGATGACGGCGTGGCGAGCCTGCGCCTGCGCAATCGATCGCTGCTTCGTAGTCATCCGACTCAAGCATCTCGCGGTCTGACCTATGGAGAGATCAGCTCCTTTGGCCGGACCGCGAATGCTCCTCAAGCGGCTCCGGGACACGATGGCGCGTGGCGTTTCCAGTGAGGAAACGCTGGGCGAGGTCGTGCGCATGGTGGCCAACGAGATGGTCGCCGAAGTGTGCTCGGTCTATCTGTTGCGCGCCGGCGAGGTGCTCGAACTGTTCGCCACCCAGGGCCTCAATCCCGACGCCGTGCATCGCACGCGATTGCGGGTCGGCGAGGGCCTGGTCGGCGACATCGCGGCCCATGGCCGCCCGCTGGCGCTGGACGACGCGCAGAGCCATCCGCAATTCGCCTACCGCCCGGAAACGGGCGAGGAAATCTATCATTCGCTGGCTGGCGTGCCGATCGTGCGCTCGGGTCGCGTGCTGGGCGTCCTGGTCGTGCAGAACCGCACGCAGCGCCAGTACGACGAGGAAGAGATCGAGACCCTGCAGACCATCGCCATGGTGCTGGCGGAAATGGTCTCGGCTGGCCACTTCGTCAGTCCGAACGAGGTCCAGCAGGTCGACGGCATCGGCCTGCTGCCGCTGCGAATCGATGGCGTCCAGCTGACGCCAGGCGTCGCGATCGGGCGCGCCGTGCTGCACGAACCGCGGATCATGATTCAGCGCGTCGTGGCCGAGGACGTCACGCAGGAAACCAGACGCTTCCAGGAAGCACTCGGTGCGGTGCGCGACGACGTAGACCGCCTGCTCGAAGCCGAAGACATGCAGTCCGGCGAGCATCGCGAGATCCTCGAGACGTTCCGCATGTTCGTCGACGATCGCGGCTGGCGCGAGAGAGTGCGCGAGGCAATCGATACAGGCCTTACCGCAGAAGCAGCCGTGCAGCGCGCGTTCGACGATGTGCGCACGCGACTGGGCCAGTCGACCGACCCCTACATCCGCGAGCGACTTTCCGATCTCCAGGATCTGACGAACCGCCTGCTGCTGCGTCTTACCGGTCGCGCTGCGTCCGAGTCGCCGGGACAGCCCGACGACATGATCGTTGTCGCGCGCGACATGGGACCGGCCGAGTTGCTCGACTACGATCGCGCACGCCTGCGTGGCCTGGTGCTCGAGGAAGGCTCTGCTCTCAGCCACGTCGCAATCGTGGCTCGGGCGCTCGACATTCCCGTCGTCGGCCGGGCGCCGGACGTGCTGTCTCGCATCGAGCCCGGCGATCCGATCGTCGTCGACGGCGACAATGCACAGGTGCTGGTGCGTCCCGCCGAGGACATCCTGCAGTCGGTTCATGTCGCAATCGACGCTCGGGCCGAACGTCAGCGCAAGTACGCCGCTCTTCGCGAGGCTCCGCCGGTGACGCGCGACCAGGCGCGCATCGGTCTGCATCTCAATGCAGGTCTCCTGATCGACGTGCAGCATCTCGATGACACCGGCGCCGACGGAATCGGCCTCTACCGCACCGAGATTCCCTTCATGGTGCGCTCGGAATTTCCCGACGTCGATGCTCAGGCCTGGCTGTACGGCCGCGTGCTCGACGTCGCCGACGGCCGGCCCGTGACATTCCGCACGCTCGATGTCGGCGGAGACAAGGTGCTGCCCTATGTCGGGGCGTTCGGTGACGACAATCCGGCGATGGGTTGGCGGGCGATCCGTATCGGCCTCGACCGTCCGGCGATGCTGCGGCGCCAGTTGCGCGCGCTGATCCAGGCTGCCAACGGCCGGCCGCTCTCGGTCATGTTCCCGATGATCGCCGAGGTGGCTGAGCTGCTGCGGGCCCGGGCGCTGCTGGACCTCGAACTGGAGCGCGCGCGGCGGCGCGGTCAGGCCGCCCCCAGCCGACTGCGCGTTGGCGTTATGTTCGAGGTGCCTGCCCTGGCCTGGCAACTCGACAGCCTGTTGCCTCACATCGACTTCATTTCTGTGGGAACCAACGATCTGCTGCAATTCCTGTTTGCCGCAGATCGCGGCAACAGCCGTTTGGCCGGGCGCTACGACAGCTTGTCTCCCGCGCTGCTTCGGCTGCTACATTTTGTAGTGGAGAAAGCCCGGCCGGCAGGCGTGGACCTGGCGGTTTGCGGCGAGATGGCGGGTCGACCGGTCGAGGCGCTGGCGCTGCTGGCCGTCGGCGTGCGCACGCTCTCGATGTCGCCGGGTGCCATCGGACCGATAAAGGCCATGATCCGTTCTCTCGATCTGGCCGAGGCAACGGGCTTCGTGCGGTCTGCACTTGCGCAGCCCGACCGGCCGCTGCGGGAGACGTTGCGACTCTTTGCGGCGGACCATGCGATCGAAATTTAGCGTGTCGGCCTGAATCGCTTTTGCCCTGCCAAAAACCTCTGCTAAAACGGCCCCGCGAGGGGGATTTGATGCCGGATCAGGTCGATTGGCGAGCCGCTGAACGCGAGGCCACGCCGGGCCGCGCTGTCGGTCGTTTGCTGCGCGACCAGCGCGAAGCGCTCGGCCTCAGTGTCGTCGATATCGAAAAGCGTCTGCGTCTGCGGCGTAGTCACGTCGAGGCGATCGAGGCCGGTCGCTTCGATCTGTTGCCCGGCGCGGCGTACATTCCGGCGTTCCTGCGTACCTACGCCAGCCATCTCGGGCTCGATTCCGAGAAAGTTTTGACCGCCTATCATTCTTCCGGACCGGTGCCGATCAAGCGGCCGGTTGCATTGCCCGCCGACTTCCCGATCGTCGAAAAGCGCGCGCCGATCGGACTCGCCGTCCTCACCGTGCTGCTTGTGATCGGCGCGGGTTATGCGGTGTGGCATTATCTGCCGCGTCAACAGGCGGTTGTGGCCGAAAAAGTTCCGCCAGTTCCGGACCGTCTCCTCGCGACGGTACCGGCTACGAATGCGCCGGCAGCGACCAATGCCGCCCAGCCGGCAAAGCAGCCCGCGCAACCCGCTCAGACTCTTCCCAACGGCCTGCCGGTCGAGACGTGGCCTGCGTCGCGCCAGGACTCCTCGAGCGCGACCGCTCCGCAAGCGGCGCCGCAGCCTGCGCCGCCGCCTATCGTGGTCGCTGTTCCCGCGCCGCCGCCGCCGGTCGTGATGTCGGCACCGAGCATCGGCCAGGCGCAAGCTGCGCAGCCTGCTGCCGACGTCCAGGAAGCGCGCACGGTCCAGCCTGAAGTCGCGACGCCTGTACCGGCGCCGCCGCAGGTCAGCCTGCCGATGCGGGTCGACACGCCGCTGCTGGTCCGCAGCAACAGCTGGATCGAATTGCGTGCCCCCAATGGCGATATCCTGGCGATGACCTATGTGCGCGCCGGGGAGTCGTACACGGTACCTGCCGGCATCTCCTACCGCGTCATCGACGCGCGCTAGCTGCCGCGCTGCGGCGCGCTTCTACAAAGACCGTTGTGTGACAGGGACTTGGGCCGCGGTGCCCCGTGTCGCGACGAAGGGCGTCTAGTTACCCCCGGAAAACCGGCGTAGATTGATCCCATGAGCATCAGGCCCTATCGCGATATCGTCCGCCGCAAGTCGCGGCGGGTCATGGTCGGGTCCGTGCCGGTCGGCGACGGGGCGCCCATCACCGTCCAGACGATGACCAACACCCTGACCGCCGACGCCGATGCCACGATCGCCCAGATCAGGCGCTGCGAAGAGGCCGGCGTCGACATCATTCGCGTGTCTTGCCCGGACGAGGATTCGACCAAGGCACTGCACAAGATCGTCAAGGCCACCACGGTCCCGATCGTGGCCGACATTCACTTCCACTATAAGCGCGCCATCGAAGCTGCCGATGCGGGGGCGGCCTGCCTGCGCATCAATCCCGGAAATATCGGCAGCGCCGAGCGGGTGCGCGAGGTGGTGAAGGCCGCCGTCGATCATGGCGTGTCCATGCGCATCGGCGTCAATGCGGGCTCGCTCGAGAAGGATCTTCTCGAGAAGTACGGCGAGCCTTGCCCGGAGGCGATGGTCGAGAGTGCGCTCGATCACGCGCGCATTCTGCAGGATCACGACTTCCACAATTTCAAGATCAGCGTGAAGGCGTCCGACGTCTTCCTCGCGGTGGCGGCCTACCAGCAGCTCGCCGATGCCTGCGACTACCCGCTGCATATTGGCATCACCGAGGCAGGCGGCACGCGCACCGGCACGGTGAAGTCATCGATCGGTATGGGCGCGCTATTGTGGGCGGGCATCGGTGACACGATCCGCGTCTCGCTGTCGGCCGAGCCCGAGGAAGAGGTGCGCGTCGGCTTCGAGATGCTGAAGGCGCTCAATCTGCGTCATCGCGGCGTCAACATCATTTCCTGCCCGTCCTGCGCACGTCAGCAGTACGACGTCATCAAGACCGTCGAGGCGCTGGAGAAGCGGGTCGCTCACATCACCACGCCGATGACAGTGTCGGTGATCGGCTGTGTCGTGAACGGACCGGGCGAGGCGCGCGAGACCGATATCGGCTTCACCGGCGGCGGCAACAATACGCACCAGGTCTATATCGCGGGCGTGCCGCATCACCGTCTGAAGGATGTCGGCATCGTCGATCATCTCGCCGAGCTGATCGAAAAGAAGGCGGCCGAGATCGAGGCCGCCAAGCAGCGGGACAAGGCCGAGGAAGCCGACCGACATCGCGCCGCCGCAGAGTAGCGGCGCTCCTCGATCATTTCCTGCGATCTTCTTTCAAGGCGATTTACCGTGAGCAAAATGCAGCCCGTGCGTGGTACGCACGATTTACTTCCCGACGAATTCCGGCGCTTCGCGCATGTTGTCGATACGGCGCGCGACGTGGCGCGCCTCTACGGCTACCGCGAGATGGCGACACCCGTCTTCGAGTTCACCGAACTCTTCGCGCGCGGGATCGGCGAGACGACCGACGTGGTTTCCAAGGAGATGTACACGTTCCAGGATCGTGGCGGCGAGTCGCTGACGCTGCGCCCGGAATACACCGCGGGCATCTGCCGGGCCTTCGTTTCCAATGGCGAGCTTGCGCAGCAATTGCCGCTGAAGCTCTTTGCCGCCGGTCCGATGTTTCGCTACGAGCGCCCGCAGAAGGGGCGTCAGCGCCAGTTCCATCAGATCGACCTTGAGGTTCTGGGTGCGCCCGAGCCCGGCGCCGATATCGAGGTGATCTCGGTCGCGGCCGACATCCTCGACCGGCTGGGCATTCTCGATCGCTGCGTGCTGAAGCTCAATTCGCTCGGCGACCCCGAGAGCCGCGCGGTCTATCGCAAGGTGCTGGTCGACTACTATTCGGCATATGTCGACAAGCTGTCGCAGGATTCGCGCGACCGCCTGCAGCGGAACCCGCTCCGCATCCTCGACAGCAAGGACGATGGCGACAAGGCCATCAATGCAAATGCGCCGTCTTTTGCCGATCACCTGAACCAGGCGAGCAGGGACTTCTTCAAGTCCGTGCAGGACGGGCTGGCCGCGGCCGGCGTACCGTTCGAAATCGATCCGGCTCTCGTGCGCGGTCTCGACTACTACACCCACACTGCGTTCGAATTCGTGACGACGCATATTGGTGCGCAGGGCACCGTGTTGGGCGGCGGCCGCTATGACGGCCTGATCGCCGAATTGGGCGGGCCGCCGACCGCCGGCATCGGCTGGGCAGGCGGTATCGAGCGGCTGATGATGTTGTGCAACGAGCCCAAGGCTCTGCCGCGGCCTGTGGTGATCGCGCCGCTCGGCGCGGCCGCGGAAACCAAGGCGCTCGGGGTCGCCCGTGCGCTGCGCCGGCTCGATATCGCGGTCGAGCAGGATTATCGCGGCAACATGAAGCGGCGCATGCAGCGAGCCAACAAGCTCGGCGCACGCTTTGCCGTGATCCTGGGTGACGACGAGCTCGCCAAGGGTGTGGCGCAGGTCAAGGACCTCGACACCCAGGCCCAGCACGAAGTGGCACTCGACAAGCTCGGTGAGACGCTCGCCGAGGCGCTGAAAGGCTGATTTCGTGTCCCTGTTGCAGAAGCTCGATCAGGTGGTGGCGCGGTACGCCGAATTGCAGGCGGCACTCAGCGGCGGCGGACTCGATTCGCAGAAGTTCGTCGCGGCCTCCAAGGAGTATGCCGAGCTCGGGCCGCTGGTCGAAGGAGTGAACGCCTGGCGGCGCGCCGAGCAGGAATTGAAGGACACCGAGGCGCTGGCCGCCGATCCCGACATGAAGGCCATGGCCGAGGAAGAGGCCGTCGCGCTCCGCAAGCGGTTGCCCGAGCTCGAGCAGGCCGTGAAGAAGATGCTGCTGCCCAAGGATGCAGCGGATGAGAAGAACGCCATTCTCGAAATCCGCGCCGGCACCGGTGGCGACGAGGCGGCGCTCTTTGCCGCCGATCTCTTCCGGATGTACCAGCGCTATGCGGCCGAGCACCGCTGGAAGTTCGAGATCATGG
>CAWUOG010000017.1:0-20791 GCA_963923875.1 uncultured Alphaproteobacteria bacterium | reverse complement strand
CCCCGCCCGGCGCGAGCGCACAGCACAGAGTAGTGACGGCAGTGCGCGATTGAGCCTCGGTGAAGTAGATCAGAACGTTGCGGCAAAGCACGAGGTCGGCGTCGCCGAGCAGCGCGGCATCCTTGACCAGGTTGTGCTCGACGAAGCGTATGCGGCGCGCCAGCTCGGGGTCCGGCGTCCAGCAGTTGTCGCCGCCAAGCAGCACGCCGTCGAACCACGGCCGCGCCCATGCCGGGATGTCGCGGAAGCTGTTCAGGCCGGGCGTCAAGCGGTACTCCGACGCTCGCGCGCTTTCCAGCACGCGCGCCGAGACGTCGGAGCCCAGTACCTCGACGTCCCAATGGTCAAACGACGGCCCGCCGGCCGCCGCGATCGCCGCGCGCAGCAGAAGGGCCACGGTGTGGACCTCCTCGCCCGACGAGCAACCGACGCTCCAGGCGCGGAAGCGATGCTCGCCGCGCTGCAGGCGGCGGCGCACGAGCTCAGGCAGCACGTCATCGGCGAGGTGACGCAGCTGACGCGGGTGACGGAAGAAGAACGTCTCGTGGTTGAGCAGCGTATTGGCGACGCTCAGCCAGCGCGGATCGTGCCCTGCGCAACGCGACAGCCCGTCGATCCACTCGCTCCGGTCGGCCGGCGCGACGGCGTCGAGCAGCGTCTCGATGCGCTGCAACGACAGGACCGCCTGCATGCCGATGCGGTCCTCCACGAGCTGCGCCAGGCGGGTCGCTGGTTGCATGGCCCGGCTCAGGTCGTGCCGAACTCAGCCAGGCGCTGGCGCATCAGGTTGGACTGCTTCGACAGCTGGATCATCGTCGCCGCGATCTCCTCGGCCGAGCTCGAGTTGGTCAGCGCGACAGTCTTCAATTCCGTCACGTTGCCCTCGATCTGGGCCACGGTCGCCTGCTGCTCGTCCATCGCGACGGCAATCGAGCGGATCATGGTCGTCGTCTCGCCGGTGCCGCCCTCGATGTCGACCATGCAGTCGCCGACCGTGCGCGCCGCGGTCTTACCCTGCTGGGCCTCCTGCGATGCCTGCTCGACGATGTCGGCGATCTGCTTGGCGTTCTGCGCCGAGCTTTCGGCCAGCTTGCCGACTTCCTGGGCGACCACGACGAACCCCTTGCCGTGCTCGCCGGCGCGCGCCGCCTCGATCGCCGCGTTGAGCGACAAGATGTGCGTGCGGTCGGCGATCTGGGCGATCACCTGGGTGATCTGGTTGACCTTGCGGCTGTTCTCGGTGATCGCGTCGACGATCGTCGCGAGCTGGTCGACCGCGGTCTTGCCCGCCTCGACTGCGCGGGCCGCCTTCTCGGCCTTGTCGCGCGCGTCGCCGGCCGTCTGGGTCACCGAGCGGATCGCCTGCGCAGCGTCAGTCAGCGCCGACGAGACCTGGGCCAACTGCGTCGTCTGGACCCGCGCGCCGTCGGAGATCTGGCCGACCGCGCTGCTCGCCTCGTCAACCGACAGCGAAGTCTCGGTGGCGCGCTGCGTGAAGTCGCGGAACGCATCGGCGCAGGTGTCGAGCAGCCGGTTCACCGCGGCCCCGATGTCCTTGAGGAAGCCCTCGGTGATCGTCAGGTCGACGCGCGAGCGGAAATCCTTGCCGGCGGCCGCGCCGATCACCTCGCCGATCTGCTTGGTCACCGCCTCGGCCTTGGTCATGGCGCGCAGCGTCGCGGCATTTTCCTTGAAGGTCAGCAGCGCCTTGCCGAGCAGGCCGATCTCGTCACGGCGCTGGGCTTCCGAGAGGTCGAAGTCGTCCTCGCCGCGCGACAGGCGTACCGTCTTGTCTGTGAGGACCGTGAGCGGGCGCACGACGCGAGCCTGCACGATGTAGAGGGCGAACAGCACAGCGAGCACGATCGCGGCCGCCGCGCCTGCTGAGGCGACGAGCACCGCCCGTTCAACGCTGGCGGCCAGCGCGGCTGTCTCGGCGTTAGAACTCGTGGTCAGCTGGTCCGCGACGGTCTGCAGGAACTCGCGCTGCTTGGTCAGGATGGGGCGGCCGTTCTCGTCCCAGAATGCCATCGCGGCGGCGCCGCCGCCGGGCTTCTGCAGGAACTCGAGCAGCTTGCCCGTGGCGGCGTTCAAGCTCGTCGCCGTGGCTGCCATCTCTGTCCACTGGCTGGCATAGGCGGGCGCCAACTTCACGAGCGTCTCGCGGCTGGAGCGGCGCTTGTCGGCGATCTTGCCGAGGCGAGCCTTGATGTCCTCGGCGTCCACCTTGTCGCCCTGGAGCAGCGCCAAGTTGATGACGCGGCCCATCTCGGAGAGCGCGCCTTGCCATTCGACGGCGACACGGGCAGCAAGCCGGGGGCCGAAGATCAGCTGCTGGAAAGCGGCTGAGCTCTGTACGAGGCTCAACGACAGGAAAGCGACCGCCGCCGCCGCAATCGCGCCGAGCAACACGATCGAAAGAAGGATCTTGTTCCTAATTTTTAGGCCATCGATAAAGCTCAACGCTCGTCTCCTTCTGACCACATTCCGTGCCGTGCTCAGGAATGGCACGGCAGAGGATGACTGGTTCTAGCTGGTGCTCCGGGGCGGCAGCGCGGAAATTGCTACCAAAATGGGGGCAACATTCTTGGGCTGACGCCTACTTGGCTAGTAGCCCGCCTCGTGGGTGACACGTTAGTAGCCGGCGGTGCTGGCCAACGCCCCGAGCGCAGGGCCGGCCAATAGCTGGCGAGCGCGTCAATCTTGATTCAGCGACAAACTATTCGTGTAGCCGCTTCAAGATAGGTCTGCTCGCCCATCGTCAGCACTTTGGGCGGCCGGCAGCGCTCGCCCGGCCAACGCCTGCAATGCGGCCCTTCGGCGGGACGTGCAGCGAATGCCGAAGTCATACTGGCGAAGGGGCGCGTTCGGAGACATTCGCATCGAGACGTGTTGTCTCGGAATCGGTACACTTTAGGCGCTTTCATTCCGGAATTTGAACGATTCGAGGCAAGGATGCGGAGCGTTTCAAGGAGCCTGCTGGTTCTTCCGGCTTTTCTGGTCTGGGCGACAACGACACAGGCTCAGGATCGCCTGATCCGCGACTTCCATGTGGCGCGCGCCTGCGTCGGAGACATCGTAAACCTCTGCTCCAACGTCCTGCCCGGCGGCGGCCGCCTGAAGGCCTGCGTCAAGGACAACATGAGCAAGCTCTCGGCCGATTGCGTCGATGCAATGCTGACGGCAGCGGCCGCGGCCCGCGAGACGCCGGACATGAAGCCCGTGCCGATCCCCGAGCGCCCGGCCGAGTACACCTACAAGCAAGTGCGCGGCGTCATCTACTGCGAGGTTTGGCTGTTTCGCTCCCTGCCGGACAAGGGCATCGCCGGCGTCTACTACAATACGAGCGACCTGAACAATTCGGCGGACAGGAACAACACTTGCCCGGCCTCGCTGTGGGACAAGGTGACAGTCGCGTCGCTGGAGGCACAGTTCGACATTCTCGCCGCCTATCGCAACGGGCCACGCGGCTGGACCATGGACCAAATAACCCTGCCGGTCGGGCCGGTCGAGAACTTCGATGGCGTGCAGGCCCGCTGGATGGGCGAAGGCCACCTGCCGAAGGGCGTCGCCCTGACCAACGCGCACATGAACCCTTACGCTCCGCTGCAGTCGCATCGTCAGTCGAAGATGACCTTCGAGAAAGGCAAGCCGGTTTTCATTCTGCAGGATGCACAGGGCACGCCCTGGGTCATGCAGGCGTTCGGCCAGATCGTTGACAAGACACTGACCTACGACACCCTGAAAGACCTTGGCTCGAAGCTGAAGCCTGCGCCCGGTTGGAGCTTTCGCGTCGCCATCCTCGACCGCGACCTCGTGATCTCAACGCCGCAGGGCTACAACTGGATCGTCCAGGACGAGCTACAGAACACTTACGACGCCTGCAAAGAAGGAGCCTGTAACTTCCAGCCCTGATAACGCAATTGCGGAGCGAAGTGCGTTTGCGGCTCTTAGATGGAAAAGCGGACTTGCTTCACTCGCAATAGCTTCCGGGTGGCTGGCATTCAGCCGAAGCGCCTCACGGCGAACAGAACGAACAGTCCGCCCCCCAGTACGGCTCCCATCAGAGCAGACGTTAACGTTTGCAGCAGGCGTTTGCGACGGCGCTCAGACCGCACGATGTGCCGATGCCGTCTATTCGAGACCCCCTCGTCTTTCTCCGAGATGTCGATGTAGCGGTCGAGTTCCTTGGTTTTCGCGATCCAGGCAGGAATGCCAAACAGGGCCGCGCCCGCGAGCGATGCCATTACCAGAAGTGTCAGTGACAGGAACTTGTAGATCACGACTGCCTCGGCGCTCGCTGTGCTTTTGCGCTGTCACCCAACCGCTCTCACCGATTGTAAGCGTTCTTCGACACGAACTCGAACAGACCGATCAAGGCGAGAAGAACGACAGGAGTCATTAGGGCGGCCATGAAAGTTATCTGCAGGCGCTGCCGCTTACGACGTGCCAGCAAGCGGCGATTGATCCTGCGAGGATCAATTTCGTCCGTTGCCCATTCCGCTCCCGGCCGCCGGTAGAGGTTCCAGGTCGCATACCGCCAACCGACGGTGCCACCTGCTACAGCGGACATCAGCAGTCCGAGAATCGCAAACTCTTCTTCCATTTGATCGCCATTGTCTCGCTTGGGCCGTTGCTCGCAATACTGGCTTATCGGCTGCTACTTCACGCCTTGGTGATGGCTTCTCAGTTCCTGCTGTCTGCGATCTGGCGGCACTACTGAACGTCGCCGGAAGCTTCGATGGATTTCCTCGTCCGTGCAAGAGACAACGACGGTCCCTCAAGCGCACCGGCCCGGCAAGTGATCCATCGCCGCTTCCGATGAACACAACCCGCGGCTCGCAATTTCCGATGTCAGGCGGGCGCGCGCCAAGCTAGGCTTTGCGTCGAGGAACGGCCAAGCATGTGCAGCGAGACGGTTCCGAACAGGGGATGTGAATGAAGGCGCGATCAGGGACAGGCACGTTGGCGAGGCGTTCGATGCTGGCCGGCGCCGGCAGCCTGATGCTGGCCGCACCAGCGGTGCGGGCGCAGGGCCAGAACGCAGGCGTCGCCCTGGTGATTGGCAACTCGAAGTATCAATGGGAAGCGCAGCTTCCCAACGTGCGGCGCGACGCGCCCGACATCGCCAAGGTCTTCCAGGCGATGGGGCTCAAGACCGAACTGGTACAGGATGCCGGCCATGCCGCCATGCGCCAGGCGCTCGACAAGTTCGGCAACAACTCGCGCGGCGCACCGTTCGCCGCTTTCTATTTCGCCGGCCATGGCGCCACCTGGGCCCGCAGCAGCTACATCGTGCCGGTCGATACCGATCTCGGCACGCCGAGCGTGGTTCAGACGCTGATCTCAGGGGCGACGGTCGCCGAGGCCGCCCGGCAGGCCGGCCACGGTCTGATGGTCTACGATGCCTGCCGCAACAATCCCGCCGACGGCTGGCGCCAGACGGAGGCCGAGCGCGCAGCGGTCGTCGGCTCGCCACAGGGCGCGCCTCCTGCCCGCATCGTCAACCGGCTGACGCTCTACTCGACCGCCCCGGGCCGAGTCGCGCTCGACGGTCCGCCGGGCGACAACAGCCCCTTCGCCGCCGCACTGCTGCGCCAGTTCGATGCGCCCACAGTCGATCTGGCCGGCCTGCCTGCGCAACTTCGACGCGACCTCCTGATCGCCACTGAGGGAAAACAGGTTTTGTGGGACCTGAACGCGATCCAGGACGGCTTCACGGTCAGGGGGGCGGCCGGCAAGGCGCCGGCCAATCGCTCGACCTGGGCGAACGACCCGGCCCGAATAGTCGAGTTGCCCAACGCCTACGCCTTTGCGCGCGATAGCCGCTTCAACCTGCCAGTGGGCCTGATCGCCCATCGCTCGCCCACCGCGGACCGCGACGCCCGGATGATCGGCGCCTACAAGTGGACGCAGGACACCCCGGGTGGTCGCCAACCGCACGTCATGATCGTCATGTCGGTCGAGGACGGCAAGCGCGCCGAACTCATCATGGCGGGTATCGCCGAGAGAGGGCCTTTCTGGCGATTCGTGAGCGGTGCGATCAAGGACGGCAAGCTCAACTTCGTTCCCCGCGACACGTCGGGCGCCATGGTGTTCGACTGGAAGGACGCAAGCTCGGGCTCCTTGACCATCTTTCCCGCTTCGACACAGAGCACCGGCCGCCTCCAGTCCGCGTCCTTCACGCGGCTTGATGGGTAACGCGGGCGAGAACAAACCATTCCGTACCCTCTGGCGCTCCCTCTCATGCCCAAAATGGCCAGAGCCCTGACTCTCGCACCGGAATCGATTCAGAAGGGCTAACCAGAGTCGCGACCAGGCTTCGACTCCGCCGCGCTGCCTGCAGAAGCCGCGACTTTATACAACAATGCTGATGCCAGAAGCCTTCGCATGGCAATTGCTTCCCGTCGATTGGAACTCGAGCCAGACGGGCCGAGAGACTCAAGCTGCCAACGTCGGGGAAAAACGTAACGTGGGCCAGCCACGTGTGGCGAGGTCGCTCGCCATCCGATGGGGGCGTGACACGGCCGAAAACCGTTCCCCCTCTGACACGAACCACGAAGACCGCCGCCTGTCTCGCCAATCCTTAGTCCGCGCCACGGCGCTTCGAACCCCGACTCAACCGGCGCAGCAACGGCCTGCGGCAAACTCGGCAAGACATGCGCGTTGGGCGGCGGCGAGTAGCGTTCTTTCCACGACATGCATCTGGAGGCTGATCGCGACATCGACGCAAAGCATCAGTGGAACCATTGGCCCCCGTTGTTCAACCCGAGTACGATTGGCGTGAGGTCGGAAGAAGTGAAGCAACAGGTCATCAAAAGACGCAGCGTAATCGCCGGTGTAGGCGGTCTCCTGGGCACGCCCGCGATCGTTCGCGCGCAAGGGCAGAACGGCGTTGCGCTGGTCATCGGCAACTCGAAATACAAATGGGAAGCTTCTCTGCCGAACGTCAAGCGTGATGGCCCTGACGTCGCCAGGCGCTTCGAGCAGCTCGGATTGAAGACCGTTTTCATCCAGGATGTCGGCCTGGATGCAATGAAACAGGCCTTCGACAGGTTCTTTGGCGTCGCACGTTCGGCCGATCTTGCGGCTCTCTACTTCGCCGGCCACGGCGTGCGATGGGGAAATCTGAACTACATCGTGCCGGAAGACGCGGATCTGAGTACGCCGAGCGCCGTCGAAAGCCTGGTGTCAGTCGCATCCTTGACGGCCGGCTTGAAGGATGTGCGTCGCTACCTGCTGGTCTTCGACAGCTGCCGCAACAATCCAGCGGACGGCTGGCGGCAAAGAGAGGCCTTTCAGGCGGCTGCCAACAATCGAGGCGTGTTGTCGAGAGTCCGTCCGAACACACTGACCTTGTTCTCGACCCCGCCCGGCCGCGTCGCGATCGACGGTCCGCCCGGACAGAACAGCCCGTTCGCAGCATCATTCCTGCGACAACTGTCGAGACCGTCGATCGATCTGCAGGCACTGCCAGGCATTCTGCGCCGCGACCTGCTCCTGACGACCGAAACCCGGCAGGTCTTGTGGGATATCAATACTTTTCAAAGTCCTGTCCTGCTTTCCGGCCCGGAGAGCCGGACGGCGCCCGCCAAGCCCGGATGGAGCGAAGGCGTCTCCCGTATCGTGGAGCTTCCCAACGCCTACGCATTCGCCAAGGAGCACGATCATTTCATGCCGCCGGGATTGATTGGCCTTCGGCCGCAGCGTGGGGCGAGCAATGGCGAAAAGGTCGGCGCATACAAATTCGACAACTCCAACCCTCAGCCGGCAATCCTCGTGGTGATGTCGGTCGACGATCCTCAGGACGTCCAGTTGCTGTTCATGAACCGCGGCGCGGACCGGTATCCCTTTTGGCGAAGCACCACAGGGACGCTATCCGGCGACACCCTTGATTTCACCAGCTTCGATGGCGGATCGCGTTTTACCCTTACATGGAAGAACGCCAATTCCGGCACCGCGACCGAGCGGACCGTCGGCCAAAGAGGCAATGGTGAAACCCGTGTCAGGCCAATGTCGCGCCTCGACGGTTAGCCCAGGTCGTTTGTCCGGATCGCTGGTTCAAACGACTCGACAACGCGCGATTCTTGAACGCCCCCAAATCACGTAACCGCGGCCTCCTCCAACCTGCTCCAGTATCAGCGCGATCGCTTGAGCTGCCGGAACATCCGACGCAGCAAAGTCGGGAGCCCAATCCGAACTTTCTCAAACATGACGTAGAGGCCCGGGATGACGAAAATGCCGACGCACGCGGCTGCCAGCATGCCGCCGAACACAGCGGTACCAACCGCGCGCTGCGTGGCCGCGCCGGCCCCGGAGGCGATCACCAGGGGCACCAAGCCCAAGATGAAGGCAAAGGACGTCATGATCACCGCACGGAAGCGCTGTCCGGCCGCGCTCGTCGCCGCCGTTACCGGGTCTCGGCCAGACAGGCGTTCTTGCATGGCGACCTCGATCACCAGGATGGCGTTCTTGGCCGCCAGCGCGATCAACACGACAATGCCGATCTGCGCATAGATATTGTTGGCGAGACCGGTCAGCCAGAGTGCGCCCAGCGCGCCGAACAGCCCAACCACGACGGACAGCAGCGCCGCGACCGGCAGCGCCAGGCTCTCGTAGAGTGCGACCAGGAACAGGTAGGCGAACAGCACGGCGAGGGCCAGCACGAAGCCCGTCTGGCTGGCTGCCTCCTTTTCCTGCTGCGCTGTGCCAGACCACTGGAAGGTGTAGCCCGGCGGCAAGTTGGCGCGCGCCACGCGTTCCATGGCCGTGATCGCCTCGCCCGACGAATAGCCCGGCGCGGGCGCCCCGTTCAGCGTTACCGAGCGCATGTTGTTGTGTCGCACAATAGTGGCAGGCGCCGTGGTGAGCTCGAGGGTCGCCACCGCCTGCAGGGGCACGAGCTTGCCGCTCGCCGAGCGCACGCGCACGCGGTTGACGTCATCGATAGTACCTCGATCGGCGGCATCGGCCTGCACGCGGACCGTCCAGGTACGCCCAAACATGTTGAAGTTGTTGACGTTTCGACTGCCCATCGCGGTCTGCAGGGCGGAGAAAATGTCGGGAATATCGACGCCCAGTGTCTCTGCGCGGTCGCGATCGAGCTCGAGCCGGATCTGCGGCGTCGATGCACTGTAGGTCGTGAAAACACCGGTAAGCTCTGGCGCGGCCTGCGCGGCGTTGATCACGCCGCGCGCCACCGCCACGATCTCCTCCGGCGGCGCACCGGTCAGGCTCTGTACCTCGAACTCGAAGCCCGACGAATTGCCGAGCCCTGCGATCGGTGGCGGGTTGAACGCATAGATGTTGGCCGCGGCCACGCGCTGAAACGCCTTGTTAAGCCGCTGCAGCAGTGCAAAGGCAGACATGCCGTCGCCGGACCGCTCGGCATAGGGCTTCAGCGACACGATCATCATGGCGCGGTTAGGCAGGTTCAGCCCGTCGAGCAGGCTGGTTCCACTCACGGTGAAGAAGTTCTGAAGCCACGGCTGCCCCGTCAGCAAGGCCTCAACCTCGCTTACGGCCTCCAGCGTTCGGCTGGTCGAAGCCGCGTCAGGCAGCTGGATTTCGGCCATGAAGGACGACTGGTCTTCTTCTGGCAGGAAGCCCGTGGGCACCAGGCGCAGCAGCCCGCCGGTAGCCAGGGCGAAGAGCCCAACCAGACCAAGCGCCAGGACACTGCGGCGAATCAGCGGCTGCGCAAGCCGCAGGTAGCCACCGCGCGTGGCATCGATGCCGCCCTGGATACGGGCCATCAAGCCTCGCGGCGTTTCACGGTGGGTGAGCAGCAGCGCACACAGGGCCGGCGACAGAGACAGCGCATTGATCGCCGAAATCACCATGGCGACCGAAATCGTGACCGCGAACTGCTGGTAGAGCTTGCCGGCGATGCCGGGCATGAAGGCGGTCGGCACGAAAACCGACAGCAGCACCAAGGTAATGGCGATAATCGGCCCCGTTACTTCGGCCATTGCCCTCTCGGTAGCATCGGCCGGCGTCAGGTGCGGCTCCTTTTCCAGTGTATGCTCCACCGCCTCAACCACGACGATGGCATCGTCGACAACGATGCCTATGGCCAACACCAGAGCCAGCAGCGACACCGTATTGAGCGAAAAACCCAGCACCTGCATTACAGCGAAGGTTCCGATCAGCGCCACCGGCACGGCGACGATGGGAATCAGCGTTGCGCGCAAACTGCCCAGGAAAAGGAAGACCACGATGGCCACCAGCACGAAGGCCTCGATCAGAGTCTTCACCACGCTGTGGATCGTCGCCTCGACAAACACCGTGGTGTCGTACATCACGTCGAAGGCCACGTCGTCCGGCAGGCGGCCCTCCAGTTCCTTCAGCACCTTGCGTATACCGTCGGCAGTCGCCAGCGCGTTGGCCCCGGCCAGCTGGTAGATGTTGATGCCGGCCGCCGGCTTGCCGTTGTAACGTGTGGTGACATCGGCGTTGTTCGAGCCCAGCTCGACGCGTCCAATGTCGCGGATTCGCAGCAGCGCGCCGTCGGGCGTCGCGCGCACGTTGATATTGCCGAACTCCTCGGTCGATGTGAGCCGGCCCTTGGCCGTGATGTTGAGCTGCAAGTCGACACCATCAAGCAGCGGCGCCGCGCCGACGCGACCAACGGCGGCCTGCATATTCTTGGCCTCTATCGCCTTCACCACATCCTGTGACGTGATGCCGAGACTCGACATGCGGTCGAGATCGAGCCAAACGCGCATCGAGTAGTCGAGCCCGCCAAAAAGGCCGGCTGAGCCGACGCCCGGCACGCGCTGCATGGTGTCGAGCACATTGATGGTGGCGAAGTTCGACAGGAACAACGCATCGCGGCTGCCCTTGGGCGAGTAGACGGCGACCACCTGCAGAAGCGCCGAGGACTGCTTCTTCACAAGCACGCCGTTGCGCTGCACCTCGTCGGGCAGCTGAGGCATCGCGCGATTGATGCGGTTGTTGACGTTGACCGTATGGTCCTGTGGGTTGGAGCCGACCTTGAAATAAACGCTGAGGCTGTAGCTGCCGTCACTGCCCGAGGTCGACTTCATCGAGATCATGTTCTCGACGCCATTCACGTTGCGCTCCAGGATTTGCGCCACGCTTTCCTCGACCACCTGGGCCGAGGCTCCGGCGAAACTGGTCGTGACGGTAACTTCCGGCGGCACGATGTTGGGAAACTGGGCGATCGGCAGGCTGCTCAGCGCCAGCATACCGGCGATCGCCATGACAGCGGATACGACGAAAGCCAGCCGCGGGCGCCGGATGAAGACGGAAGCAATACCCATGGAGTCAGCGCTTCCGCGCACCGGCGCTCGCCTGCGCCGCCTGGGCCTCGACGGCCATGCCGACGCGCACTCGCTGCTGGCCCTGGACGATGACCCGGTCGCCCTCCTTGAGGCCGCTCGCGACGGCGATCATGCCGTCGCGGACAAAGTCGACAGTAATGCGACGCAGCTCGACGACGCTTTTGCTGTCGACGACATAGACATAGGGGCCGGTCTGGTCGATGGCGAGGGCGGGCTGGGGCACCACAAGAGCCTTGGCCGGCGCATTACCCTCGACGATCACTCGCACCGTCTGGCCGTCGGTCAGCAATTCATCAGCGTTTTCGAACACAGCACGCGCAAGCTGCCCATCGGTATTGGGATCTACCGCCACGTCGATGAAATCGACCTTTCCTTTTTCGGGGTAGAGCTTGCCATTGGCCAGGCGCAGCCGGACGGAAAGCGCTTCGCCGGCACGCAGATCACGGCGCACATTCAGCAGCTCAGCCTGCGACACGGAGAATAGAACACGGATCTGCCGCTCGTTCACGATCGTGGCCAGTGTGCCCGACTCTGGCCCAACGATATTGCCAGGAGAGACAGTAGCGCGACCAATAAGGCCCGCGATCGGCGCGGTGATCGTCGTGTAGGAAAGCTGCAGCTCGGCGTCCGCGAGCTGCGCCTCGGCATCGTCGAGGGTCGCTTTGGCCTGGAGCTGCTCGCTCAGGCGCTGATCATAGGCGACCTGCGAGACGTTGCTGGTCTTCAACAACGCAGCAGCCCGCGCTAGCTGTGCCTCGGCATTAATCAGCGCTGCGCTGGCACCGTCGCGCAGCGCCCGCTTTTGGTTGACGGCTATACGGTACGGAATGGGATCAATGGTGAACAGGAGCTGGCCTTCCGTCACCTTGGCGCCGTCCTGGAATTCACGCTTGCCGAGCGTGCCTTTGACGCGGGCGCGCAGTTCGACCTTGTCGAAAACGGCGACGCGGCCGACATAATCCGACTGCGGCGCCAGCGCCCGCAGCTCGGCAGGCTGTACCAGTACGACAGGCGGTGCGTTTGCGGCCGTATTTGTCTGGGCACTGGCCGACAGGGCGAAGACGAGCACGGAAAGCACGACCGACATCGCGTAAGTCACGATCGTGTACAAAGCGGCCCCGGCTTCAGGACGGGGCACGCGCAACCGATGGGTCATCATTAAACTCCGGAAGTGTCGAAGCCATTTTTGCTTCTGCGCCGAACCCAAAACCCTGCAAGCAGCCAACAAAGCAAATAGTTCTTCCGCCGCAGGCATGCCCAGCTTCTGCCCGTGCCTGACTCAGGCAGGGCCGTGATCGAAGAGATAATGCTCCAGAGACGCCTGTGCCTCGGTGCGCAGCTGGTGCCATTTCGCGGGGCCACCATAATAGGCGAGACTGCCGGGCTCGGCCTTGCCGTCGCCATTATAGTAGCTCAGGCAGTCGCGCAGCGGTGCAGTCATGAGGTCCACATCACGGCAATGCCGCGCGTAGGTATCCTCGGAGTCTTTTTTTACATCGATCGCCGCAGCGCCGCGCTGCTTCATGAGTTGCAGCACCCACACTACGTAATCCGTGTGACCGTCCAGGCCCCGCGTGAAGTTGAACTGGCCGCCGCCGCCCTGCGGCCCCGACATGATGAGCAGGTTGGGAAAACCGTGGCTGTGCATGCCAAGAAACGTCCTTACGCCTTCTTCGCGCCACTTGTTGCGCAGAGTGCGGCCGTCGCGTCCGACGATCATGTTGAATGTCCCGGTGGCCATCCACTCAAAGCCCGTGGCGTAGATGAGCGTATCGAGTTCATACTCAATGCCGTCGTGCACGACACCCTTGGGCGTGATCCTGCTCACCCCGAGAGGGGCGGTATCGATCAGATGCACGTGCGGCAAGTTGAAGGTCGGCAGGTACTCGTCGTGGAACGTCGGCCTCTTGCAGCCGTAGGGGTAATAGGGCTTGAGTGCAGCCGCCGTCGCGGGATCCTTGACTACAGCATCCACGCGCGCCCGTATTTGCTCCATGATTCGGAAGTTCGTATTGAGCTGCGCCCGGATCATCTCCTCCGGAGACAGTGGCCTCTCATAAGCCTTGCGCTGCTTCAGCTGGGTAACGCGACCAGCAAGGAAATCGTCATTGCCCTGCAGCGCCGTACGGCCCGATGAGATTGTGGCGAGGCGCTCCCGTCGTGCCTTAGCCCACCCGGGCTCCCGCGACCAGGTTTCGATCTCTTCCTGTGTCGTGGCGCGCTGGTCGCGTACATCGATCGTTGAGGGCGTACGCTGGAAGACATAAAGCTCGCTTGCCACTTTTGCGATCTCGGGAACGACCTGCACGGCGGTGGCGCCCGTGCCGATGATGCCGACGCGTTTGCGAGCAAGGTCGTAGGTGTAGTCCCAGCGGGAAGTGTGGAAGGCCTTGCCGGCAAAGGTATCCATACCCTCTATGCGGGCCAGCTTGGGTGTGGTGAGGATGCCGTTAGCAAGGACAACGTAGCGCGCCCGCATGCGGTCGCCACGGTCGGTCTCGATCGTCCAGTGTGCGCTGTCATCATCCCATGTCGTGCGCTCAACGGTGGTATGGAACAGACAGCGGTCGTAGAAGCCGTAGCGCTCGGCCATTGCCTGGCAGTATTCAAGAATCTCGAAACCTGAGGCAAACTTCATGCTCGGGTAGTAGCCCATCTCCTCCAGCAGCGGCAGGTAGGAGTAGGATTCAACGTCGCAGGCAATCCCCGGATAGCGGTTCCAGTACCAGGTGCCGCCGACATCACCACCCTTCTCGCAGAAGCGGACATCGGTGAAGCCTGCCGCTTTTAGCTTGTACCAGAGCACCAGCGCACCAAAGCCGGCCCCGATGACGAGGATTTCGCACTCGTCGTTCAGCTTGTCGCGAGCGACAGGAGGCGCCGAATAGGCGTCCTCAAGGTACTTTGCGAACTCGCCTTCCATTGCCATGTAGTCAGCAGCACCGCGCCGCGCCTCCTTGTTGGCGCGGTACCTGGCTTGTTCAGCAGCATTGAACCGGGCGCCGGGCGGCGGATCGGGCAGCGTCTTCAAGGACACGTCGGTTACGGTTGAGTAGCCCTTGCCCGCAATCTTCTCCGTTGCCTTGGCGGCACGCGTGTTGAAGAGTTTCTGCCCGGTCAGCGGGTCGACGCGTATCGAAGCTGTCATGACTGTCACTCGGTGCGTGCTGGACAAAAGCTGGTTCGGGCATTGCCCTCAGACAGGAGGGGCCACTTTATTTTTTTTTCAATCACGGTCTGTAACTCGCGGATCGGCATCTTTGCAGGGAACAAACGCAAAGGCTTGCCTGTTCGTGAGCAGGAAGCGGCTGCATCTGTCGGGAGACGTGGGTAAATCCTCTAATGTCCTCGTTGGCTTGGGCCAGCCTTCATTGCAGATACCACCAAACGGTCAGGGATGAGACACGCCGTGACGCGTCGGGCGAATCGGAGCACCTGACAGATCACTCACGAATGCGTTGGCCGCCGCCTTCAGCGGCCGCCCTCCTGAAAGCAAAGCCGACCGCTCCAATGTCTCGAGTGGGCGATGATATTCCGCCGGCGGCTTTGTGGTCCTCCGGCAGGCTCTCGTCGTTATGCCGCCACATGGGATGTAATGCGATTACGGCCAACGAGAGAGCAGCGGCTACCATCACGACAAGAGCTGGTGCCATGACGATCCCGGCGCGATCGACCAGGTACTCAGCAAGCATCGGCGCCAGCCCGCCGGCCGCGCCGGTTGCCAGGCTGTAGCTGAAAGCCATGCCGGTGACGCGCACTCGGCGCGGCAGCAGCGTCACCATCATGGCGCAGAACGCACCGGTGAAAAGGCCCTGCCCCACCCCGAGCAGCGCGCTGCCAAGAGCCATCAGCAGGAAATTGCCGCTCAGCATCAGCATAAAGGCTGGCCAAGCCACGAGGACCAACTCAGCGAGCCCAAGCAGTGCAATGCGGCGGCGGCCCAAATGATCTCCGAGCCGACCGCCAATCAGCGACGTTGCGCAGGTCGTGACCAGCCCAATCAAATTGGCCATCAGCGCCATCACCGTATCGGGTTCAGAGTTGCGCTCGATCCATGGCACGGCGAACATGAACGCAACAAACGATACGATCGCAGTTGAGATGTTGGCCAGCGCGATGGCCAGCATCTGCCGCCAATAACCGGTAAAGGCCTCGCGCAACGGTGAGCCGGTCGCACGCTCGACCTTTTCCGCTGCCAGCGACCGCCGCAATGCGATTCCCAGCACCGTCAGTACGGCACTGGCGATGAACGGCACGCGCCAACCCCAGTCGTGCATTCGCTCCTCGCCAAGCGCCAGCGTAGTCACGAATGTCATAAGCGTGCCGAGGAGAAGGCCGCCGACCGCCCCCAGTGGTCCGAAGCTGCCAGCGTAGCCACGGCGGCTCGGCGGCACCGACTCGATCAAAAAAACCACGGCCGAAGCGTACTCGCCCCCGACCGACAGGCCCTGCAACATCCGCAATGCTATGAGTATCAGCGGCGCCGCTATACCGATGGTGCCAAACGTCGGCATCAGGCCGATCACCAGAGTGGGCACAGCAATCAGCAGCACCGATAGCTGCAAGGCCATCTTGCGGCCGAAACGGTCGCCTATCGTGCCGAACAGGATGCCGCCGAGCGGTCGCATCAGCATGCCTGAGGCAAAGGCGCCGTAGCTGGCCAGCAACCCCGTAGTGCCGTCGCGGTGCGGAAAAAAATGCTCGGCCACGAACACGGCGAGGTAGGCGTAGATGATGAAATCGTAGAATTCGATGGTGTTACCGATCGCACCAGCCAACAGGTTCCGTTTCTCAGCTCGCGTCATCGTCTTGTCCTAAAGAGCCTCGGGAAAACCCTCGTGCAACCTCAGATATTGCGGCTGTCATAGGCCCAGCGCAGCAAGGGGCCCAGTGCAGCGAGGCCTGCAGCCGGCGCAGCCGGTAAAAGGGATCATCCAACGCTCAGTTCCGCCTGATCTGCTCGAAGTGCGGTGGAAATTCCGAGCCGCGCTTGATTTGACGCTTGCCCTCCTGAGGCATCCATCGGCCCATCAGGTAGCGGCAGTATCATGGGAAACGGCCACAGGGGTCGTCTTCGTGTCGCGAACTTTGCCGCCTCCGACATCGGCGCGAGAACGGTTGTCCTCGAGAAGCTCACAAAGCCAATCAGGCACTTCATCGTCCAACCTTCCCCGGAGTGCGCATTGCGACCAAAGTGGAAACAGGTTCGCCCCGTCATCGGGAGGTCAGCCTATTTGCTAGCTCGCTCGGGTTCCGTAGGAGATGGTGCCATTTTGGCGCGATATCGCTCGGGCGCGGAAAGTATCGGGGCGAGCGGATTCTACGAGGCCCTTCCCCGACGAGGGCCAGCAGCACTGTGCAGGCATTCCAAGAGGCCGGGCTGCGCCGCAGCTGAGGCGCCGTTACTCACAAACTCCCCCCGATATCGCCCTGACGGCCACTGCAGAGTCCACCGCACCTGCTGCGCCCGATATGGATCCTGAGGCGACAGGGACCGACGATCGAAGCGACAATCGGACGGAGTCGACCGGCGAGTCAGGAGCGTCGGCGGTCGTGTCCTCCGTGGTGATGCACCTGGCCGCTAACAAGGCCGCGAACGCGAAGCCTGAGGCGATGGTCGGCGCGGGTGATCTTTTCATGCCCGCGCATCGTAGGAGAGCTGGATTTCCAAGGAGACAGACAGCAATGCAGCGCGAGGAAACCGCGGTACCGCCTGCTTCGGCCTGGCTGGGCGGACTGGGCGCGGTGCCATTCGTGATCCTTGCCGCTACGCAGCTGGGTCTCGACGGGCTGCCGCGCGCCGTCGTGATCCAGGCGCTGCTTTCATACGGTTCGGTGATCCTGTCCTTTCTTGGCGGCATCCATTGGGGAATGGCCATCGCGCCGCGTGCGACGCCAGACACAGCGGGGCTGGGCCTGCGGCTAGCCTGGAGCGTAGTGCCGTCGCTCGTCGGCTGGGCCGCTCTGCTGGTGCCGCCGATCACCGGACTGCTTGCCCTGGCCGCCGCATTCGCTGTTGCACTCGGTGTCGACCTGCGTGCTACGAAACTTCGGGCAGCGCCGGCCTGGTATCCGAGGCTGCGCGTTCCGCTGACATTGACAGTCGTTACGGCGCTACTGGTGGCAGCGATCTCTCTGCGCCTGTCGTGAAAGAAGATCGGCATTAAGAGGCTTCAGCACTGCGCCCCGACTGCTACCGGCGACGCCGTCTGCATCCATCAGCTGCTATCCGAACTCCTGCTGGCGATTGAGCGAGCGCCAGAATGGAGAGCCGCACAGATCGGCGAGTGCGCGTGCTTCTGAGCCCAATTTGCCGTTGCATCGGCGTCAATCGGCGTGAGGCTCTCGCCCTGCGACGAGCCAGACCGGGATTGTCAGGCGCGGCGACGTCGTCGCGCCGCGGTCGCCATGACCAGCGCAGCGACCGCCTGCAGGGCCGCGGTCATCGCCATCGCCCAGCTGTAGCCGTCGGGATCCCATCCGCCCGAGGCGGTGCGCGGCCACAGGTCGAGGATCCAGCCGACCGCCGTCTGGACGGCGAAGGCGAGACCGAGCGCCACCGTGTTGGTCGCCGTCGAGACACGGCCGGTCAGGTCGGCGGGAAACATCTGGTTGACCACGACATAGCCCACCGAGCCAGCCGAGCTCAGGATCGCCAGGGCGAGGAACAGCGCCAGCACGACTTCGTACTGGCGGGGTTGGGCGATCAGGCCGACCTGCACCGCCACCACGCCGGCCAGCGCGACGATGGGCACGAGCACGGCCGGCAGGCCGGCTCGTTCGGCGCGGGTGGCGACGGCGCCGGTGAGCATGCTGCCGGCGATCATCGCGAGCGTATAGAGGAACAGCACGAAGGCGCGCGCCGATCCGTCCATGCCGGCAACGTCGCGCAGCCACGGACCGGCCCACAGGCCGAGATAGGCGAAGTTGAAGGTCGAGATGGTCGCGACGGCCGGACCGAAGCACCAGAAGGTCGGCGAGGCGAGGATGCGCGCGCTCGAGGCGACATAGCCGCCGAAGGTCGGCGCCGTTCCCGGCGCGCGCGGCTTTTCGGGAACCGACAGGAAGATCCAGAGCGCGACGGCGATCGTGAGGCCGCACAACACCCAGAAGACGCCGCGCCAGCCGAGCGCCGGCAAAAGGGCCTCGACGGGCACGGTGGTGACGGCGCTGCCGACCGCGGCGATCGCCGTCGAAATGCCGATCACCTGGGGGACCCGGCGGCGCTCGAACCAGTCGGCATTGCCCTTGAGCACCGCCATCAGGCCGGCCGAGACGCCGACGCCCAGCAGGACGCGGCCCAGCGCCAGTCCGGCGAAGCCCGGCGACAGCGCGAACACGGCGAAGCCCAGCGCCGCCAGGGTCATCAGCACGGCCTGCACGCGCCGCGCCCCGAAGGCGTCGAGCGCGATTCCCAGCGGCAGCTGCGTGACGGCGTAGGCGGCGAACATGCAGGCGGCCAGCGTGCCCAGCTCGACCGCCGACAGGCCGAGTTCGACGGCCAGCACCGGACCGACGATCGCCATCACGGTGCGCGCCGCCTGGTTGACGAAATGCGCCGCCGCCAGCGGAAACGTCACTCTGAACAACATCGGATCTCGGCTTCGCTCGGAATCGGCTGGGGGACGGGCAGTAAGGGGATGGGCAGGACGGGGCGCAGGCTCGGGGTGCCGGGCCCCGCCGTCAAGCCTTGCGGACCGCACCCCGGCGGCACGGCGGCGCCTCGTCCCGCAGCGGCATAAACGCGATTGCGGGCGAGGCCGAAGCCTCTATAACTGACCCATTCCGCTGAGCCGGCGACGCGCTGTACCGGGGCGGCAAGAAGTAAAGAAGCCTTGGCCACCACGACCGCCACTCCGCAGGGTACCTCGCTTCCGGGAGGCTACGTCGCCGATCTTGCCGCGCTGTTCGTGGGCGGCAGCGCGTTCTTCATCGCCGTGGTCCTGTGGTTCGACAATGCCCAGGGCGGCCTGACCGGCAACGGCGTCTTTCACTCGTTCCAGCTCAAGCCGTGGATCCTCAATCCGGCGACGGCCGAGCTCGACCAGTCCAACTATCTCTACTACCCGATCTTCGGCGCGGGCTGCCGGCTGCTCGATCTGCTCGGCATCTTCGCCGGCGATCCGCGGCGGCAGGTCACCATCCTGAATTCGCTGACCGGCGGGGTCTGCCTCGGCATCGTCTACGCGCTGGTGCGCAACCTCACCCGGGACCGGGCGGTCGCGCTGATGGCCGCCGCCTTTCACGGCGCCAGTGCCTTCGTGCTGTTCCTCACCATCACGAACGAAGACATCATGCCGGGCTACGTCATCGTCTTCGGGGCGATGGCGCTGGCCAGCAACTGGTTCGCCCGGCCCACGATCACGCGCGTGCTCGGCATCTCGGTGCTGTTCACGATCGGCTGGCTGTTCGAGTGGCGATTGATCATCCCCACACTGCCCGCCCTGATGGCCGCGCTCTGGCTGTGCGAGCGGCGCCTGGCCTGGCGCATCGGCTGGAACGTCGTGTTGCTGGCGGGCGTGTTCCTCACCACGCTGGCGGTTTCCCTGATCACCAAGGGGCATCCCGGCGAGATGGGCCCGATCGGTCTGATCTGGACCGGCAAGGGTGTGGCCTCGGTCTGGGCGGGCTTCACCTGGGCCAAGATGTTCTACCTGTCCGACGGCATTGCGGCCTACCTGCTCGGCGAGGGGCTGACCAGGATCCCGCACTTCCCCGGCTGGGACGTGTGGCGCTACACGTCGATCGGCATTTCGGCGATCGTCGCCTGGGTCGCGCTCGGCATCCTGTGGCGCGCCCGCGACGACAACCGCTCGTGGGCGCTGGCGGCGATCTTCGGCGGCACCTTCGTGGCCGGCGAGGTGCTCAACGCCTATTCGCAGCCGCACGATCCGCAGATGCAGATCAACGTCATGGGCTGGCTGACCGTCGGCTGGGCGCTGGTGCTGGTGGCGGCGAAGAAGCGCTGGCCGCAGCGCGGCCTCGCGGCGCTGGGCGCCTTCACCGTGGTGCTGCTCGCCTACAACATCGTGAGCCTGGTGCCGTTGCGCGGCCAGGACACGATGTGGCGCCAGGGTGTCGAGCGCATGGAGCAGCGCTTCGACACCAATCGCCTCGTGCTGGTGATGCACGATTTCGACTGGGTGATGACCTACACCTCGGCATTCTGGGGGCGGATCTATCCGGGCGTCGACGATCTGGGCGAAGCGCCCCAGGCCAAGCCGAAGTTCAAATGGATCGGCTTCGCCAGCCCCTTCATGCTGCACCCGGACTGGACCGACGAGGTCCTGGCCGGCGAACTGCGCCGCCAGATCGACCGGGCCCTGCTGCTCGGCTACGACGTCGTGGTCGTCAACCTGTGGGACATGGATCTCAAGTATCTCGAGCATCTCAACGGATCGATCGCGGCGCCGACGCGCATCCGGGCGCTGTGGAACATGCTGCACAAGGACTACGACGCGACGGAGTTGCCGCGCGATCCGGTG